>NZ_JBNPON010000010.1:0-76105 GCF_050315195.1 Clostridium sp. SGI.024
AAATTATAGGAGTTGCTCTTTCTGCAACTCCTTAATAAAAATATAGAGTATTAAATTTAAATTAAAGTATTTATTTAAACTAATATTATTTTTCTATTCTATATATATTAGCTCCTAATTTTCTGAATTTTTCCTCTATATTAACATAGCCTCTATCGATATGATATAATTCACTGATTTCTGTTTTTCCTTGAGCTACTAGTCCTGCTAATATCATAGCAGCTCCAGCTCTTAAATCTGTTGCCTTAACATCACATCCTGTTAAGGTTCCTACACCTTCTATTATAGCTGTTCTGCCATCTATTTTTATATTTGCTCCCATTCTAACTAGTTCAGCAACATGCATAAATCTATTTTCAAACACAGTTTCAGTAATAATGCTTGAACCTTTTGTAACTGATAATAATGCCATCATTTGCGCTTGCATATCTGTTGGAAATCCTGGATATGGAAGTGTTTTTATATCTACCGGTGCCTTTATTCTTGTTCCATCTACTAGAATAGTATCTTCTTTTATATTTTCAAATATAACTCCACATTCTTTTAACTTTTCTATTGTTGGTCTTAAATGCTCTTCATTTGCACCATTTATAGTAATTTTACTATTTGTTATAGCTGCTGCAACCATAAATGTACCTGCTTCAACTCTATCATATATAGGCTTATAAGTTATTCCTTTTAATGACTCTACACCTTCAATTGTAATTTTACCTACACCAGCTCCATGAATCTTTGCTCCCATTGAGTTTAAAAAGTTTGCTAAATCCCAAATTTCTGGTTCTTCTGCAGCGTTTTCTATAATAGTTGTTCCATCTGCTAAAACAGCAGCCATTAATATATTTTCTGTTGCTCCTACAGATGGAAAGTCCAAATATATTCTATTGCCTTTAAGTCTTTTCGCTTTAGCTTCTACATAACCATGCTCCATGTCTACTTCTGCACCTAAAAGTTTAAAGCCTTTTAAATGCAAATCTATAGGTCTACTACCTATATTGCATCCACCAGGCATTGATATTCTACATTTTCCAAACCTTGATAACATAGGTCCCATAATTAAAAAAGAAGCTCTCATCTTCCTAATTAGTTCACTATTCATATTAGTGTTTTCTAAATTAGATGTATTTATTTTAAGATCACTGTTTACATTACTTTCAATATTACAATTCATACTTGATAATAAATCTATTAATACTACTACATCTTCTAACATAGGTGCATTTTTTATAACTATGTCATTTGGACTTAAAATACTTGCAATTATTATAGGTAAAACAGAATTTTTAGCTAAACTAATATTCACTTCACCCCTTAGTTTATTACCACCTTCAACTATAATTTTTTCCATATTATCCTCCATTATATATTGTTAGTATGTTATGAATATCACTGGTGTTCCTAAAACCAAATAGTTTTCTTTATCATAAGTCATAAATGAAAAATTAATTTTACTTCCATCAATCAATATTCCTTTAGCAACTTTTCCATTTAAAATATTTAGTTCCTCTAAAGTTTTTTCATCTATATTACTCTTTAGTAAGTCTAAAACTTTCTGCTTTTGCTCCTCTATTATTTTTACCTTTACAAAATTAAAATATTTTATATTTTTAGCTGCAAAATATTCATTTTGTTCTAGTTCTTTCTTTAATTGATTAGTAGTAATTTTATTGTTATTATTTACATAAGTAATTTGAACCTTTGTATCTTCTTTATTACTCCATACTATTGCTTTTATCTCTCTATAATCTTTGCTTATAGAAATAGTATTTTTCTCAATATTTACCTCATCTTTAAATTGATTTTCAAAATTATTTTTTAATTTAAGTATCTCTTCTTCTACACTACTTTTTGTAGTATATTCCAATCTAACTCCGTTTTCTTTAAAGGTTCCATAGTTTTTTATTTTATCTTCTAAAAAATAAAAGTCTTTTGAAATTAATTCAGATTTTACTGGAACTGTTCCAATAATTAATAAAACAAAGGTTAATATAGGTAATACTATTAAATACTTCCTCATGATTCCCCCTACCTTTCTTTTATGATTATTGTCCAGTTTTTTTCTTTTTATTCAAAAATAATAGTCATATTATAATATATAAAATTAGTTGAAATTTGTGATTAATTGTCAATACTTAAAAATTTTATAATATTTATTCTTTAAACATCTATTTTATTATTTAATTGAATAAATTTTAATTTTAATATAAAGATCTTTGCTAGTAGTATTTTTAGGCTAATCTTATATATAGCTTGTTCAAAATATAAAAAACAATTCTATTTTATATAACTTTTAAGAGTTATTTTTATTAATTATTCGATATTATTTATAAAAAAAAAATAGATATTATATTCTTTGCGACCTCATAGGCTTGTAGTCACCAGAACATAATATCTATCTCTTCCTATACAGAAGTAAAGGAGTTTTAAAATAAATATATTATTATTAATTTCCTTAGAATTACATCAATAATTCTACATTTTTAATTTTCACTATATTAAAAGTTCTATAGATACGTTTAATTAATTATTAATATCTAAAGTTCTAATCCTTGCATTTGCTCTTGCTAATGCTCTTTTAGCTCTTTCTATATCAATATTTTTCTTTTCATTTATTCTTTTTTCAGCTCTTTCCTTTGATTTTAAAGCTCTTTCCCTATCAATATCTATAGCTGACTCTGCTGAGTCACAACAAAATTTTAGTTCATTATCTTTTATATATACTATTCCAGATGATGTAAAAAATCTTTCTTTATTAGAACCATTAATTATTATTGTTGTAGCTGGTATTGTGCTTATAATTGCAGGGGCGTGATTAGCCTTAAATTCAATTTCTCCATCAATAGTAGATGTTATTAATCCTTCCCCTTCTAATTTAATTAGATTTTTACCTGGGGAAACGATAGTTATTTTAAAAATATTACTCATAGCAACATCCCCTATTCTAAGGTTTTAGCTTTTTCTATAACTTCTTCTATTGTTCCTACAAAAAGGAAGGCTGATTCTGGTAAAGTATCATATTTACCTTCTAATATTTCTTTAAATCCTCTAACTGTTTCTTTTACTGGAACATATCTTCCTTGCATTCCTGTAAATTGCTCTGCAACAGTAAATGGTTGAGATAAGAATCTTTGAACTCTTCTAGCTCTTGCAACTACCTTCTTATCGTCATCAGACAATTCATCAACACCTAGTATTGCAATTATATCTTGTAATTCTTTATATCTTTCTAATATATTTTTTACCTCAGTAGCTACATCATAATGTTCTCTTCCTACAATTCTTGGATCTAATATTCTTGAATTTGATTCAAGTGGATCAACTGCTGGATATATACCAAGTTCTGTAATACTTCTTGATAAAACTGTTGTTGCATCAAGGTGAGTAAATGTAGTAGCAGGTGCTGGGTCAGTTAAGTCATCTGCTGGTACGTATACTGCTTGAACTGATGTTATAGATCCATTTTTAGTTGATGTAATTCTTTCTTGTAATGCACCCATTTCAGTTGCAAGTGTTGGTTGGTAACCAACAGCTGAAGGAATTCTTCCAAGTAAAGCTGAAACTTCAGAGCCCGCTTGAGTAAATCTAAATATATTATCTATAAATAATAATACATCTTGACCTTGATCTCTAAAATATTCTGCCATAGTAAGACCAGTTAATGAAACTCTCATTCTAGCTCCAGGAGATTCATTCATTTGACCAAACACTAGAGCAGTTTTGTCTATAACTCCTGATTCCTTCATTTCATAGTATAAATCATTACCTTCTCTTGATCTTTCACCAACTCCTGTAAATACAGAAAGTCCACCATGCTCTTTAGCTATATTATTAATTAATTCTTGTATTAAAACTGTTTTTCCAACTCCAGCTCCACCAAATAGACCTATTTTTCCACCTTTTTGATAAGGTGCTAAAAGATCTATTACCTTTATTCCTGTTTCAAACATTTCAGGTTCTAATGATTGTTCTTTAAAGCTTGGTGCTGGTCTATGAATTGGATACATTTCTTTTATTTCTACCTTGCCAGCATTATCGATAGGATGACCTAAAACGTTAAATACTCTACCTAGTACTTCTTTTCCTACAGGAACAGAAATACATCTTCCCATGTCTAATGCTTTCATGCCTCTTTTTAAACCATCTGTTGACTCCATAGCTATAGTTCTTACTATATCGTCACCCATATGTTGTTCAACTTCAACTATTAATTCCTTTTCTCCCATATCTATTCTAATTTCATTATAGATATTAGGTAGCGAATCTGAATCAAATTTTATATCTACTACAGGTCCAATTACTTGAACTACCTTCCCTATTTTTCCAGGCACAGTAATCCCTCCTTACTATTTTTGAGCTTCTGCCCCTCCTACTATTTCTGATATTTCTTGAGTTATCATTCCTTGCCTAATTCTATTATACTTAAGATTTAATGCTTGTAAGATATCATTGGCATTTTGTGTTGCTCCATCCATAGCAGTCATTCTAGCACTTTGTTCACTAACTTTGGAATGCAGCATAGCTCTTCTTATTTTACATTTGAAATATATATTTAAACTAGAATCTAAAACCTCTTCTAAACTAGGTTCTATTAAGAATTGTTCTGAACCTTCACTTTTTATTTCTAATGGAAATAGTTTTTCTATTTTAACTTCTTGCTTTATAGCAGATTTGAATTCAGTAAATACTAAATTAACTTCGCCTACTTCACCATTTTTAAACATAAATACTGCGTCGTCATATATAGCTCTTACCTCTTTAATTGTTGGAATATCTGGAATTTCAACATATTCTTTTACAGTATAAAGTCCATACCTTCTTATGTATGAAATCCCTTTAGATCCAACTACTACTATTTTGGCTGAGCTTTTATCATCAATCATATCATTTAGACTGTTAACTACATTCCCATTAAAGCCTCCACAAAGACCTGTGTCTGAAGTCATAACAATATATAACTTATCTAACTCATTAGACCTTGTATTAATGAAGGAACTTTCATAATCTTCTGGTAATGAAGCTACTAATTTATTAACTATTTCTTCAGATAGATTATAGTAATCTTCACTACCATTTAACTCTTTCCTTACTTTTCTAAGTTTAGAAGTGGCTACAACATTCATAGCTTTTGTTATTTTTCTTGTACTTTCAACTGACTTTATTCTTCTTTTTATTTCTATAAGTCCTGCTGATCCCAAGATTCCACCTCCTAAAGAATTGGAGCTGTCTTTAAGACAGCTAATTTAATAATTTAGTTTAAAAAACTCCCTTAGGAGTTTTTACCTCAATTCTTCATTTTACACTCTTTATTTTTAATTATAAAGTTATGCATCTTGTAAGAATAATTTTTTGAATTCTACAATTGAGTTATCTAATTCAGTCTTTATTTCATCACTTAAGACTTTACCTTCAACTATTTTCTTTAATAACTCTCTATTGTGAGTATCCATATATTCTAAAAGTTCACTTTCAAATCTTCTAACATCACTAACTTTAATGTCTGATAGTAAGTCATTAACTACAGCATATAGAATTGCTATTTGTTTTTCTACTGCCATAGGTGAATATTGATCTTGCTTTAATACTTCTACTAATCTCTTACCTTTTTCTAATCTCTTCTTAGAATCCTTATCTAAGTCTGATCCAAATTGAGCAAAGGATTGAAGTTCTCTATATTGAGCTAACTCTAATCTTAAAGTACCTGAAACTTGTTTCATTGCTTTAATTTGAGCATTTCCTCCAACTCTTGATACTGATATACCAGCATTAACTGCAGGTCTTTGGCCAGAATGGAATAAATCTGATTCTAGGAATATTTGTCCATCTGTAATTGAAATAACATTTGTTGGTATATATGCAGTTACGTCACCAGCAAGAGTTTCAATTATTGGAAGAGCTGTTAATGATCCTCCACCATTTTCTTTAGATAGCTTAGCTGCTCTTTCTAAAAGTCTTGAGTGAATATAGAAAACATCTCCTGGATAAGCTTCTCTACCTGGTGGTCTTCTAAGTAAAAGTGACATAGTTCTGTAAGCTACAGCATGCTTAGAAAGATCATCATATATTATAAGAACATCTTTTCCTTGATGCATAAAGTACTCACCCATACTACATCCAGCATAAGGTGCTAAATATTGTAATGGAGCTGATTCTGAAGCTGTACCACTTACAACTATTGAGTAGTCTAAAGCACCAAATTCTTCCAAAGTATTTACTATATTTGCAACTGTTGATTGTTTTTGACCAATAGCAACATATATACAAATTACATCTTTTCCTTTTTGATTTAATATAGCATCTATAGCTATAGCTGTTTTACCTGTTTGTCTATCGCCAATTATAAGTTCTCTTTGTCCTTTTCCAATTGGTATCATAGAATCTATTGCCTTTATACCTGTTTGCAATGGTTCATTTACAGAACTTCTATCAATAATACTAGGTGCTGGAACTTCTATAGATCTATAACCTGCATTATTTACTGGTCCTTTTCCATCAATAGGTTCACCAAGAGAATTTACTACTCTTCCAAGTAACGCTTCTCCAACAGGAACTTCAACTATTTTATTAGTTCTTTTTACTATATCCCCTTCTCTAATGCCTTCTTCTGATCCTAAAAGAACACAACCAACATTATCTTGTTCTAGATTTAATGCCATACCGAAAACATTATTTGGAAACTCTAATAATTCACCTTCCATACAGTCATCTAAACCATAAACTCTAGCTATACCATCTCCAATTTGGATAATAGTTCCTGAATCTACTGTTTTTATTTCTTTTTCATATCTTTCAATTTCTTTTTTAATTATGGAAGTTATTTCTTCAGGCTTAATATTCATACCTTCACCTCTATTCTGTTTTAAGCATTAATTCTTTTAGCTCATCTAACTTAGATTTTACTGTTCCATCTATAACATCATTATTAACTCTAACATATATTCCACCTAAGATTTTTTCATCAATAATTTGTTCTAAGATTATATGCTTTTTATATTTATTCTCTAAGGTCGATACTAGATTACTAAACTCTTCTTCAGTTAATGGAATGGTAGTCTTAACTATACCTTTTAGTGTATTTTTTCTTTCTAGATCTATTTTTTCCATTTCAACTAACTTTTCTTTTAAGTATAGTATTCTATCTTTTTCAATAAGAATTAATAAAAATGATAATAATTCTTCATCTATATGACCTTTAAAAATATTAATAAAGGTCCTCTTTTTCTTTTTCGTACTAATTTGAGGGTGCTTGATTACTTCATAGAAATCTTTATTTGTTTCTATAATATTACATATTTCATATAAATCATTTAGATATTGTTGAACTTTATCTTTTTCTTCTGCTACCTCATATAAGGCTAAAGCATATCTTCGGTCTAAATATTCATACATTATGAATTACCTACCTTAGTTATAAATTCTCCAATTAACTCTCTATTTTTTTCTTCATCAATATTCTTTTCTATTACCTTCTTAGAAAGTTCAATAGCTAATTCTATAGCTTCCCTCTTTAAATTGTCTTCTACTTTTTCTTTTTCTCTATTAATTTCAACCTTAGCTCTCTCTATTATTATTTTCGCCTCTTGGTTTGCTTCATTTACTATTTCTTCATATACTTTTTCAGCTTTTTGCTTATGTCTTTCTGTTATTAATTTACCTTCTTCTCTTGCATTTTTTAACATTCTTTCATTTTCTATAGCCATCATTCTAGCTTTTTCAGCTTCTTCATCAGCATAATCTAACTTTTCATTTATAAGATTTTCTCTTTCTTCGATAATAGCTTGAACCTTTTCAAAGAAGAAGTACTTCAAAACTGCAAAAAGTATTATAAAGTTGATTATAGTAGCTATAAGGGTGCTAGGGTTTATTTCCATTAACATATATAATCGCCTCCCTTCTGGAGTACTAAAATACTATTTTACTCCAAAGAATATTAAAAGGATTGATACTAATAAACCGTATATTGCTGTTGCTTCTGCAAATGCTGATCCTAACATTAATGCAGTTGTTATTTTTCCACTAGCTTCTGGTTGTCTTGCTATCCCTTCAACTGCTTTACCTGTTGCATTTCCTATTGCAAGTGCTGCTCCTATACCTACTAATACAGCAATTGCTGCTCCTAATGCTCTCATTGATAATTCCATAATAAAATCCTCCTTAAAATATATACATTTTTATAATTTAAAATTAAAATAAACTTTATTGTTATTAGTGCTCAGTATGCCCTGAGTGATCTGCTATCATCTTTATATTTATCATAGTTAACATGATAAATATTACTGTTTGAATACCACCATCAAATATATCGAAATATGCATGTAATGGTATAGGTATTCCTAACTGTGTAATAAATCCTATATGTCCTAAAGCTTCATAGCATAGCTCAACTAAAAAAGTTGCAGCAAGTATATTACCAAATAATCTTAGTGCTAATGAAACGGGAAGCATTATTCTTTCCAAAATATTAATTGGAGTAATTAATGCAATAGGGAAAGTATATCCTTTAAAATAGCTCTTTAAGCCATATTTTCTTATAGTGTAATATTGCACCATGTAGAAAGTTACTAAAGCCATACCAACTGTTACACTAAAGCTTTTTGTTGGAACTGGTAATCCAAATAGGCCAGTTAAATTCATAAATAACAAGAATACAGCTAGACTTCCAATGAAGGGAAGAACATCTAAAAATTCCTCTCCCATATTAGCTGTTATTACATTTCTTAATGTAGTATAAATATACTCCACTACCACTTGCTTTTTATTAGGTCTAAGGGGTAAATTTCTGGTTGCCCATATTGCAATAGCTGCAATAATAAGAATAATTATCCATTGTATTATTATTTCTGGCACTATATCAATCTTTATGGATCCAACATTAAATGACCATAATGGTTTTAGTGGTTCCACCTAATCACTTCCTTTCTCCTTCTTTAACCAATAAATTGTTACAAATAAAAAATGTGCTAAATATCCCGAAATATAGGCTAAAAGTTGTATTAAATTGTTTAAAAACGGCAATGCTATTAAAACAATAACAATTATTCTAAATATATAACTTAGAGTTAATAATATCATTTTTTCCCTTAATAAGGAATACTCAATGACTAGTCCATTAATAGTAGTATTTATTAAAGAGATTATTAATCCAAGAAAAAATATAAGAGCCACTTTTAAATTAAAGAAGAAAGATAATACAAGTACAAAAATGAAACCAGCTACTAAATCATATTTTATCATCTTAGAAATAATATCTTTCATTTCTCTACTCATTTTATCTTCACTCCTAACTAACTCTTGTTATTATATTACTCTAAAATAATTAATGAAAACCGTAAATAAGTTTATTTATCAGATTATTACTTTATTTTACATGATTATAGGGATTTATATCTCTTTTGCTTAACTAACTTCATTTTTTTTCCTATTATCTTAAAATACTATTCCCATTTAGCCCCCTACTTCATTTTTCAGAAAATTTGTTATAAAAATATTTTTTCCATTTTTTATTGATAACATTTTCAACTCTTCTAGTTTATATTCATTTTTCGTCTTTTTGTTTGAAAATATACTTTTTATATTTTTAAAATTTACTTAATATTAAGCAGATGAATACTTAAAAAAGATTCATTCATATTTCTTTTTTATTATTCTCTAAAATTTAATATATAATTCATAAAATAAAAAATGCCCCCGAATAATCGAGGGCAATTAAGTAATTCTATTCTCTTTCAACTATAAGTGCAGTTCCCATTCCTCCACCTATGCATAAAGTTGCTAAACCTTTTTTAGCATCTCTCTTTTGCATTTCATGAAGTAATGTAACAAGTATTCTTGCACCTGAAGCACCAACTGGATGTCCTAATGCAATAGCTCCACCATTTACATTTACTTTGCTCATATCAAAGTGTAAATCCTTAGCAACTGCTAAGCTTTGTGAAGCAAAAGCTTCGTTTGCTTCTATTAAGTCTAAGTCTTCTACTTTTAAGTTTGCTACTTCTAATGCTTTCTTAGTAGCATGGAAAGGTCCATATCCCATAATTGTAGGATCTAATCCTTTTTGTCCATAAGATACAATTTTAGCTAAAGGAGTAATTCCTAACTCTTCAGCTTTTTCTGCACTCATAACTACAAATGCTGCAGCTCCATCATTTATTCCTGATGCATTACCAGCAGTTACAGTACCATCTTTAATAAATGCAGGTCTTAATTTTGCTAATCCTTCCATAGTAGCGCCGAATCTTGGGAATTCGTCTGTATCAAATACCTTTGGTTCACCTTTTCTTTGAGGTATTACAACTGGAACTATTTCTTCTTTGAATTTTCCAGCCTTAATAGCTGCTTCAGCTTTTAATTGAGAATTTAAAGCAAATTCATCTTGCTCTTCTCTACTTAAATTCCATTGTTTAGCGATGTTTTCTGCAGTAACACCCATGTGATAATTATTAAATGCATCTGTTAAAGCATCATTAATCATTGCATCAACCATTTTTCCATCGCCCATTCTTTGGCCCCATCTAGCTGATTTTAATACATATGGAGCTTGAGACATATTCTCTGCTCCTCCAGCAACGATTATATCAGCATCTCCAGCTTTAATCATTTGAGCTGCTAATGAAACAGTTCTAAGTCCTGATCCACACACCATATTTATTGTCATAGCTGGAACTTCTACTGGTAAACCAGCCTTAACTGTTGATTGTCTAGCAATATTTTGTCCAAGACCAGCTTGTATAACATTCCCCATTAAAACTTCATCTACTAATTCACCTTTTATTCCTGCTCTATTTACAGCTTCTTTTATAACTAAAGCTCCTAAATCAGCTGCTGAAACATCCTTTAACGCTCCACCAAATGAACCGACTGGAGTTCTCACAGCACTTGCAATAACAACTTCTCTCATATTCACATCTCCTTCTATTTAATCATATAAAATATTAAACGATTAACATATAAGTTAATTATACCACTTTTACCCTTTTATTCAACCTAATTTTCTTAATATTATTAATTTTTACAAAACTACCTTAAAAACTCTTCGATTTTTATACTATTTATGCCAAAATAATTCTCTATAATATCTGCAATTCTCTTAGAAGCTAATCCATCTCCATACGGATTTGCAGCTTTACTCATTTTTGTGTATTCATCTTTTTCTCTTATTAATATATTAGCTTCACTTACTATTTTATTAATATCAGTTCCAACCAATTTTACAGTACCATATACTACTGCTTCTGGTCTTTCTGTAACATCTCTTAATACTAAAACAGGTTTTCCTAAATGAGGTGCTTCTTCTTGTAATCCACCTGAATCAGTCATTACCATAAAGCACTTGTTCATTAAGTTATGAGTTTCTTTAGTATCTAATGGAGGAAGTAAATGTATTCTTTCTTTATTTCCTAGTTTCTTTGTAACTACATCTTTTACAACAGGGTTTAGATGAACTAAATAAACTAATTCTACATCTTTATTTTCTTCAACTATTTTATTTAATGCATCACAAATATTTTCTATTCCTTCTCCCCAGTTTTCTCTTCTATGGGCAGTTATCATAATTACTTTTTTATTTTCAAAATCTATTTCATTTAATAATTGATTTTCAAATTTATAATTATCTTTAACAGTATGAAGCATGGCATCTATAACAGTGTTTCCAGTTATAAATACATCACTTTCTTTAACACCTTCTCTTAAGAGATTTTCCTTTGAACTCTTTGTAGGAGCAAAATGTAAATCTGCTAAAGCTCCTGTAAGCTTTCTATTCATTTCTTCTGGAAAAGGAAAATACTTATCAAAAGTTCTAAGTCCAGCTTCTACATGCCCTACTTTTATTTGTTGATAAAAGGCTGCAAGTGCACCTGAAAATGTAGTTGTAGTATCTCCATGAACTAATATCATATCTGGTTTTTCTTCAATAAAAACTTCTTCTAACCCTTCTAAAACCTTATTTGTTATTCCAGTTAATGTTTGCTTACTCTTCATTATATTCAAGTCAAAATCTGGTTTTATATCAAATAGATCCAAAACTTGATCTAGCATTTCTCTATGTTGAGCTGTAACACAAACTTTAGATTCAATTCCCTCTCTTTTTTCTAATTCTTTTACTAAAGGAGCCATTTTTATTGCTTCTGGCCTCGTCCCAAATATAGTTATTATTTTTTTCTTTTTCATTTAAGGTTCCTCCCAATATATTGTTTATTGTTATAAACTTATATCTATTATCCTATATTTCTAATTTCATTATACACATTATACTTTAAATAAACAAATAAAGGAAATAAATATCATATTCATTACGACCTAGTAATTCTAAGTCGCCTTTATATGTATTTATCTCCTTGTCTAATTAAGATATTATTTTTTCAAATTATTTAAATAATCCTCTTCTTTAACTTCTACATTTTTAATGTGAAACTATTTTAGCAGCTCCACTATACTAGATTATTTAGTTCCAAATAATCTGTCTCCTGCGTCTCCGAGTCCTGGAACTATATATCCATGTTCATTTAATTTTTCATCTATTCCAGCTACATATATATCTACATCTGGATGTTCCTTTTGTACAAATTCAATTCCTTCTGGAGAGCCAATTAAACACATAAGTCTTAAGTTTTTAGCTCCTCTTTTCTTTAACATAGTTATTGCATCTGTAGCTGATCCACCTGTTGCAAGCATAGGATCTACTACAATTATATCTCTTTCTGCTATATCTTGAGGCAACTTGCAAAAATATTCAACTGGTTGAAGAGTTTCTTCATCCCTATATAATCCAATATGTCCAACTTTAGCTGCTGGTATAAGTTTTAACATACCATCTACCATACCTAATCCAGCTCTTAATATTGGTACTATTGCAACCTTCTTACCTGAAAGCATCTTGCATTTAGTTTTGCATATTGGAGTTTCTATTTCCACTTCTTCAGTACTTAAATCTCTAGTTACTTCGTATGCCATAAGCATTGATACTTCTTCTACTAATTCTCTAAAATCCTTAGAACCTGTTTCCTTACTTCTAATAAAAGCTAGTTTGTGTAATATTAATGGGTGATCAATTTGAGTTACTTTACTCATTTAACTTCCTCCTATAGCATTTAAATTTATTTTATTTTTTTATTTATTAAACTTTTTTCTATTTCCTCAATTTTATCAATTCTATTTTGATGTCTTCCGCCTTCAAATTCAGTGTTTAAAAATGTCTTTACTATATCTAAAGCTAATCCAGGTCCAACTACTCTTTGACCTAATGTCAATATATTTGCATTATTATGTTCTCTTGTAGCATGTGCACTAAAAGTATCTGAGCACAGTGCTGCTCTAACTCCAGGCACCTTATTTGCTGCAATTCCAATTCCTATTCCTGTTCCACATATTAAAATACCAAATTCGAATTCTTTTGCTACTACAGCTTCTGCAACTGGTATTGCATAATCTGGATAATCACAAGAACTATTTGAATTAGTTCCAAAATCTTTAACTTCATATCCTTCTTTTAATAAGAAGTTCTTAATTTCTTCCTTAAGTTCAAAGCCTCCATGATCAGATCCAATTGCTATCTTCTTCATTGCTACTCCTCCCAACTATAATATTATAAAAATATGATATATAAGTTTACTTATCTAGCATTTTCACTATATTTTCGCAATATTATATAGCATAATTTAAAACTAATTCACATTGCTTAAAAAAAAAGGAAAGGTTTCCCCCTCCCTCCCTTATTATACTTCCAATATATTGAATCCTGCTGCTTTATTTAATCTATTCATTATCGCAAGTCCAACACCCTTATCTTCAAATGCTTGACATATAATAAAATCTACATTTAAATCATCACATTGTCTAAGAGCTTCAAAAAGGTTTCTTGCTACATCATATAGATTTTTTTCACTTCCTAAAGAAATTATCTCTCCTAAAGGAAATCTATTAGATACTTCTTCAGTAGATAAAATTGCCACTCTTTTTTGATTATCTATATAATTTTGTACTATTTCATTAATTTTTTCAATAGTTTTTTCTTTATTTCCTTTTATTATCTGTAATTTTGCCTTTGGTGCATAATGTCTATACTTCATTCCTGGTGCCTTTGGTTTTAAATTTGAATCTGGCTTTCCTTGTATAGCCTTGTCTATAGTAATTTCACTACAAACTTCCCTAAGCATTTCTAATGTTATTCCACCCGGTCTTAATATTACTGGTGGCATTACTGTGCAATCAACTATAGTTGATTCTACTCCAACATCACTTTTTTTCCATCCAATAATATAATCTACTTTACCATCTAAATCTTCAATGCATCTATCTACCTCTGTAGGACTAGGTCTACCTGATATATTAGCGGATGGTGCTGCAATTGGACATCCAGAAAGCTCTATTAATTTTAATGCAATTTCATTATTAGGCATTCTTATACCAACTGATTCTAAATTTGCACTAGTTCTATTTGGTATTATATCTTTCTTATTTAAAATTATTGTTAATGGTCCTGGCCAAAATTTATCTATAAGATCTTTTGCAACCTTTGGAACCTCTTTAGCTAAATTCTCTATATTTTTTGAAGCCACATGAACTATTAATGGATTATCTTGTGGTCTTCCTTTTGCTTTAAATATTTTATCAACAGCCTCTTCATTTAAAGCATTTGCTCCAAGTCCATAGACAGTCTCAGTTGGAAACGCAACAACGCCTCCTTTATATATTATATCAGCTGCTTCATTTATGTATTCAATATCTTTATCAATATCATTAATAATACCTATCTTTGTTTCCAAAAAAGATTCCTTCTTTCATATTACATTTGTTATAACTCTCTTTGTTCTCTAGCTATCTTTATATTTTCTATAGCAGAATAAGTATATGATGCTCTTACACAATTCTTATATATAACATCTAGTAGCATATATTTTTTTAAAGCTCCTCGTTTTATTACTTGAAAATAGTAATTTTCTTCAGGATTTATTTTTTTTACTTTTATGTATTCTTCCAAGGCTTCTGGATATCTTTTTAAAAACCCTTTAGAAACTGGTTTTAAATATATATTTATGAATCTTACTGTACTTATAAGTATTATGTCCATTTCTTCCCTATCTTTATCAGTATGCACTACAGCAACCTTATCACATAGTATAAATGATTCTTTGAAAAACAATCCACTTTTAAACTTAAGTTTATTATTATTACAGGAAAATTTTAAATAATTATAGTTCAATTTATTTATACATACTATGCCTATTAAAAATTCTATAATCCCTAGATAGAACCATAAAAATAATGATTCTATTTGCGACAAAAAAGATATTAGAGGAAGAATCAAGAAAAGTATTATCATAAATATAAAGAAATGCTTTTCTTTCTTTTTCTCCTTCTTCAAGGCCTTTAGTATCTTCATTACTACACCTGCTTTAAAAGCCTCACATTTAAAAATGCAAGGCTTTCATTATTAAATACCGTCTGTATTACCCATTTTCTTCATCTTTTCAGCTTGATCAGCCGTAATTAATGCATTTATTACTTCTTCTATATCTCCATTTAAAAATTGTTCTAATTTATAAAGTGTTAAGCCTATTCTATGATCTGTTACTCTTCCTTGTGGATAGTTATATGTTCTTATTCTTTCACTTCTATCCCCTGAACCTACTTGGCTTTTTCTATCTTCTGCTATACCAGCATTTCTTTCAGCTTCTGCAGCTTCATATAATCTAGATCTTAAAACCTTCATAGCCTTTTCTTTATTTTTTAATTGTGATTTTTCATCTTGACAAGCAACTACAACACCAGTAGGTATATGTGTAATTCTTACTGCTGAATCTGTTGTATTAACGCATTGTCCTCCATTACCTGAAGATCTATATACATCTATTCTTAAATCTTTTTCATTGATTTCTATTTCAACATCATCAACTTCTGGTAATACTGCTACAGTTGCAGTAGATGTATGAATTCTACCACTTGATTCTGTATCAGGAACTCTTTGTACTCTGTGAACTCCACTTTCATATTTAAGCTTTGAGTATGCTCCTGAACCCTTAATCATAAATACTACTTCTTTAAATCCACCGATATCTGTTTCGTTTGCACTCATAAGTTCTACTGACCATCTTTGAGTTTCAGCATATCTTGTATACATTCTAAAAAGATTAGCTGCAAATAGAGCCGCTTCATCGCCACCTGCACCGCCTCTTATTTCTACAAATACGTTCTTCTCATCGTTAGGATCTTTAGGTAGTAATAAAATTTGAATATTCTTTTCTAATTCTGCTTCTTTTTCAGTTAGCATTGAAATTTCTTCTGAAAGCATTTCTTTCATTTCCTTGTCACTTTCTTCTGCTAACATTTCTTTATTAGCTGCTAAATCATCTATAACTGTCTTATATTCTTTATATGCTGTAACAATAATCTCTAAATCAGCATGCTCCTTACATAGCTTTCTCCATTCGTTTTGATTAGCCATAATTGAAGGATCTGATATCTTTACAGATAATTCATCATATTTATTCTCTATAAACGCTAATTTATCTAATAACATAAATATCACTCCGTACTTTATTTTTTTCCATCTCCCTATTATATCACAAAAGATAGAACTTTATCAATATTTAAAGTATCCCAGTAAAACTCTGTCTAGTCCTGCTAAATCTTTTACTAGTTTTACATTTGAAAATCCTGCCTCTTCCATTAATATTCTTACATCAAGTCCTTGATCATGACCAATCTCAAATGCTAAAATTCCCTTTTCATTTAATGTAAGCTTACTTTCCTCAATTATTCTTCTATAAAATATTAACCCATCTTCTCCTCCATCTAAAGCTACATGAGGCTCATAAAGTTTAACATCATCCATTAATCCTTCGATTTCAGAAGCTTTTATATATGGTGGATTAGATACTATAATATCATATTTTTTTTCTGCTTTAATAGCTTCTTCCAATAAATCACTTTTTATAAAATTTACTCTATTTTCTAATCCATGTTTAACTATATTACTTTTAGTAACTTTTTCTGGAATATCATAATTATCTATTTCATCTACTTTTATATTTTTTCTATTCATTGCTAAAGATATTCCAATTGCTCCACTACCTGAACAAAGATCGCAAATATTTAGTTCTTCATCCTCATTAATAATAGAAAGTAATTCTTCTACAAGTATTTCAGTATCACCTCTTGGTATTAAAACACCTTCTTCTACATCAAAGTCAAAGCCCATAAATTCAGTTTCTCCTAAAATATATTTTATAGGCATCTTACTACTTCTTTTTTCAATTAAAGCTATATACTCTTTTTCATCTTTATGCGATACTTCCTTATCTCTATTAGTAATAAGATATATCTTATCTTTTCCTAATACCATTCCTAGCAACAATTGTGCATCTAACATATAAGAATCTATACTTTTTTCCTTTAACTTTTTAGATCCAAACTCTAAAAGTTCTCCTATAGTTTTTTCTTTTGCCTTAATTCCTTCTGCAGTCATAAGTGCTGCTATTGCTACTTCTAATTGATCATCATCTGGTTCTTTAGTAGTAAGTTCCTGAAGCTTTAATCCTGGATAAGCTATTACCTTAGATAATATATTTTCACTTTTTCCAAGCCATCTTATTAACTCATAGGTTATTCCTGATACTATTGGAATTAATACTATTCTTAGTAAAAGTCTTTCAAAGAATCCTCCCCATCCAGTAAAACTAAATATTATTATACTTACAAACATAATAAGAAAAAGAAAATTTGTTCCACATCTTGGATGAAATCTAGGAAATTTTCTAACATTCTCTACTGTTAGTTCTTCACCTGCTTCATAGCAAAAAATTGATTTGTGTTCAGCACCATGATATTGAAAAACTCTATAAATATCATCCATTTTGCTTATGGAATACATATATATAAGCAGAATTACAATTCTAATTATAGCTTCTATTAGATTTAATAATACTGGATTTAAATTAAGTGCCGCAAATAATGAAGCTATACTAGTAGGTAATGCAACAAATAATGCAATAGCTAAGGCAAAGGATAAAACCATAGTACCTCCTACTATTAAATCATTACTTTTATCTCCAAACTTATTTTTTAACCAAAGCTCAAATTTTGATTCTTCCTCATCTTCTTCAAAAAATGAAGCAGAATAATTTAAAGTATTAATTCCTGTAACTAAAGAATCAATAAGTACAAATATTCCTCTTATAAATGGAATATTTAAAAACTTATATTTTTTAGTTATTGGAACTATTTTTTTCATGTCTATTTCTATTTTTCCATCAGATTTTCTAATAGCGGTAGCTTGCCCTTTGTTTCCTCTCATCATTACGCCTTCAATTACAGCTTGGCCTCCTACTTCACACTTTCTCATTTTACCACTCTTTCTAATTTATAAATTATTTTTATATTTAAAATAACAGTGTCCACATAAAGATTCGTATTCAATATTATCTACATTATCAATAGCTACTTGTTCTCCTTCAAAAACGAATCTATTATTTATTTTTCTACCATTTAATACAGCTTTTTTCCCACATTTACATATAGTTTTCATTTCTTCTATACTATGGGCTAATAATAGAAGCCTTGTGCTTCCTTCAAAGCCTTGCATTCTGAAATCTGTTCTAAGTCCATAACAAATAACAGGTATATCTAAAACCACAGCTATTTCAAATAAATTATCTATTTGTCTTGACTTTAAAAATTGTGCTTCATCTACTAAAATACAATCTATTTCACCATGTATTTCCTTGTATTTTTTAACCTTTTCTAATATATCGTCTTCCTCATAAATAACAAAATCTACTTTTCTTTCAACACCAAGTCTTGAAACTAATCTCTCTCCACCTTTAGTATCTGTAAAAGGCTTAATTAATATAACCTTCATTCCTCTTTCTTCATAGTTATATGCTACTTGCATAAGATGTGTTGATTTTCCTGAGTTCATTGCCCCATATCTAAAATATAACTTACTCATATTTATGTCTCCTTTACATTTAGATACATAGATTATAGCATTTTTATTTATATAAGTAATCAAAAATATTTTTATTATGTATATTCTTGACCCTAATATTAACCTGTGATATACTCTAATAGTTATTTAAGTATTCGAAAGAGGTGAAATAAATGAGAGAAGGCATACATCCAAAATACAATCACGAAGCTGTAGTTAAGTGTGCATGTGGAAATACTTTTACAACTGGTTCTGTTAAAGATGAACTAAAAGTAGAAATATGCTCTAAATGCCACCCATTCTTCACTGGTAAACAAAAAATTATTGATGTCGGCGGAAGAGTTGATAAATTCAATAAGAGATTCAATCTTAACAAATAGAAATTCTGGGAAAGATAATATCTTTCCCATTTTTTCTTTTTATGGAATTAAAAATAGATCTAAATGATAAATATCTTGTATGTACACATTTATAACAAAAAAGTTTTCAAATTGTAATTTTCTTAATTTTATCTTAGAATTTTAATTTTTATACTTTTAAGAATAATATTTATATTATAATATTTATATTGGTATAATTTTAGTATTTATTATGTTATTTAGAAAAGTGAGTGTTGTATATGAAGAAAATTTTAATACTAACAACTTCTACAGGTGAAGGTCATAATCAAGCAGCAAAATCTATTTCAACTACTTTTGAAAAGTCTGGATACGAAGTAATAACTCATGACTTTTTAAAAAACAATAGTAAGCTTTTAACTAAATTATTTATTAGAGGATATGAAATATCAGCTTCTTTCTTTCCTAAAACTTATGGATTTACTTATAAGTTAACAGATACAGGTTTTACTAATAAACTTTTATCCTTTGTATTTTCAATAACTAAAATAAAAATAAAAAAAATGATTGATTTAACAAAACCAGATATAATTTTAGTTACTCACCCCTTTGCAGTAAGTATTATGGGTGCCCTAAAAAGAAAAGGGTTAAATATACCTGTAATAGTTGTTGTAACTGACTTTAAGGCTCATTCTACATATATAGATAATAGTATAGATGCCTACATTACCGCTAGTGAGAATACTAGATTAGATCTTTCAAATAGAGGAATAGATTCTAGAAGAATATTTTCTTACGGTATTCCTGTTAAAGATGAATTTTTCGATAATACATTAGATGTTATTTCTACTAAAAATGATAGCTATTTTAATATTTTATTAATGAGTGGAAGCATGGGATTAAAAAATATATCCTATGTTTTAAAGGAATTATTAAACAATACTAATAAACTAAGAATAACTGTAGTCTGTGGTAAAAATGACAAGCTTAAAGATAATTTATTAAAGGAATATGGTCATTCTATAAAAAATAAAAAACTTCATATTTTAGGATTTTCTAAAGATATCAATTATCTAATGGAATATTCAGATTTAATAATAAGTAAGCCTGGTGGATTAACTGTTACTGAAGCGATTAACAAACATCTTCCTATGCTAATCCCCTTTGCTATTCCTGGGCAAGAAACTCAAAATGTTGATTTTCTAACTTCTAACGGATATGCCATAAATATAGAAAACTTACTAGAAATAAATTTAGTTATAGATAAATTAATATCTAATCCTAAGGAATTAGAAAAAATGAGAGCTAACTTATCTAAATTATCATCATTATATTCTAAGCAAAATATAGTTAATTTAGCTGATAAATTAGTTTTAAAAGAATTTTAAATGTGCTTTAGCACAATGTAAAATGAATAATGAATAATGTAAAATAAAGGAATAAACTCCTTGCGGAGTTTATAAAATAAATATATTTTTAGTAATTTGTTTTAAATTAATTCTACATTTTACATTCTAAATTTTTAATTCAGGGTTGTTATGACAACCCTTTTTTATTTCTTTTCTATTTCACTTTTACTAAAAATATTAATAAATTCTTTATTGTTTTTAGTCTTTGAAAGCATATTTATTAACTTTTCAGTAACATTTTCTACATTTCCATCTCTATACATAACTTTTCTTATTGAATAAGCTACTTCTTTTTCTTCTTCAGTTAAAATTAAATCTTCTTTTCTTGTACCAGATTTATATATATCAATAGCAGGGAAAATTCTTCTTTCTTGTAACTTTCTATCTAAGTGAACTTCCATATTACCAGTTCCCTTAAATTCTTCGAATATCATATCATCCATTCTAGAGCCAGTATCTATTAAAGCTGTTGCTAGTATAGTCAGACTTCCCCCTTCTTCGATATTTCTTGCAGCACCAAAGAATTTTTTAGGCATAATTAATGCTCCTGGATCTAATCCACCTGATAAGGTTCTTCCAGTTGGAGTTATGGTTAAATTATATGCTCTAGAAAGCCTAGTTAAACTATCTAATAATATAACTACATCTTTTCCTTGCTCAACCATTCTCTTTGCTCTTTCTAAAACCATTTGTGATACTTTTGCATGATTTTGTGGTTCTTCATCAAAGGTAGAATATATAACATCTCCATTTATTGACCTCTTCATATCTGTTACTTCTTCAGGTCTTTCATCAATTAACAATACTATTAATTTAACTTCTGGATAGTTTTTAGATATATTTTGAGCTATTTTTTTTAATAAAGTAGTCTTTCCTGCTTTAGGAGGCGCTACTATTATTCCTCTTTGTCCTTTTCCTATTGGACAAATTATGTCCATTAATCTTGAGGATAAATCATTTTCATTATTAGTTTCTAAATGAAGTCTGTCTTCTGGATATATTGGTGTTAAAGACTCGAATGATTTTCTTCCTACCGCTCTTTCAGGATTCTCTCCATTTACTTTCTCAACATAAAGTAATGCTTTAAATTTTTCCCCCTCTTTTGATTCTCTAACTTTTCCTTGGACCTCATCTCCAGTTCTTAAATTAAATCTTCTTATTTGTGATGGGGATACATATATATCATTTTCACCAGTTTGATAATTATTACATCTTAAAAATCCAAAACTATTGTTTTCTAAAATTTCTAATACTCCTATAGCAGTATCAGATTCATTTATCATAACCTTTAATCTTTCTCTCTTCTCTTCCCTAACTTCTTCCTTATTATCATTAGTAGGAGTGGAATTATCTTCATTCTTATTCTTAGGCGTTATCTTTTCTTGTAGTATAACTCCGTTTTTTTCTATACTTTTAGGAGAATTATTTAATATTTCTTCTATAAGTTCACTTTTCTTCAATTTACTAATATTTTTTATGTTAAGTTCCTTTGCTATTTCTTTTAACTCTATTAAAGTTTTTTTCTCGTAATTTTCCTTGTTCAAAATTACACCTCCATATTTTATTCCTACGTTCTATTTATGGGAGTTATAAGATATCAGATATGGTTATTAGAATTTACATATGTATTTATATTATGAATTAATTATCTCAATTTATCAAGTTATTTATTATTATATCCAAATTATTCACTTTTAATCCTTATCTTATTGGAATATAAAACATTTCTTTGACTTATTAAAATTAAAAGGAGCTATATATAAAATACAGCTCCTAAAAAATATCATTAACTTATTTCTTCTTTTTTGCTTTATCTCTTACCTGTATCAAAAGGTTCACCAGAAGCCTTAGGTGCTTGTGATGATTTAGAGAATATTACTAAAGCTATTAAAGTTACTATATATGGGAATATCTTTAATATTACTCCAGGTATTTGTGCTAATGATGGTATTACTTGTGATACATTTGCTATAGTTGAAGCAAATCCAAAGAAGAAAGTTGCTCCTAATATTCCAAGTGGTTTCCATTGTCCAAAGATTAATGCTGCTAAAGCAAGGAATCCAAGTCCTGCAACATTACCATTGAATTCTCCTGAATATGTTAAGAGAATTATAGCTCCACCTAAAGCTGACATTCCTCCTGATATCATAACACCAATATATCTCATTTTAAATACGCTAACTCCAGCTGCTTGTGCTGCTTGAGGGTGTTCTCCACAAGCTCTAAGCCTTAAACCAAAGCTAGTTTTGTATAGTAAAAATGCACTAATTAACAGTATTAATAATACTAGCCAAGTAGTAGCATATGTTTTTGTAAAGAAAAGTGGTCCTATTACAGGTATTTCTGAAAGTATTGGAATATCTCTTGGAATAAATCCATTAGCTACTCTTATATTACCACTACCTGTAATATTTCTTGCTAAGTAGATTGTTAATGCTCCAGCCATCATATTTATAGCTGTACCACTTATAACTTGATCTGCATTTAAATTAATACTTGCAAAAGCATGAAGTAATGAGAATAATACTCCAACTATTACTGCTACTAATAAACCTATCCATAGGGCTCCCGGCACTCCATTTGCTTGTAATTTAGAAACTGATAGAGCTCCAGCAAAAGAACCAATTATCATAAGTCCATCTAAACCTATATTTACAATCCCACTTCTTTCACAGTATAACGCTCCTAAAGCTGTTATTAATATAGGAATTGTATAAGAAATTGCATATGGAAAAACTTGTTCAATTATGCTCCACATTATTTTTCCACCACCCTTTCAGTAGAAATATCTTTTTTATTAGACTTATCTTTTTTAGATTTTCTAAATTTTTTAATTAACTTATCCATTACCATACTTGTGGCTGCAAAATAAATAATTGTAGCCATTATAGTATCTGCAAGTTCTGGCGGTACTTTTACAGCTGCATTCATAAAGCCTTTTCCAACATATAAAACTCCAAAGAATAATGATGAGAAAACAACTCCAATAGGACTACTTGCTCCAAGTAAAGCTACTGCTATTCCGTCAAAGCCTTGGCTTGGCATTACACCTATTTGCATTATATTTGCATTTCCTGTATATTGTATTGCTCCTGCAAGCCCTGATAAAGCACCAGCTATCATCATTGATATAACTATATTTCTATTAACGGGCATACCTGCATATTCTGCACCAAATCTATTAAATCCAACAGCTTTTAATTCATATCCTAAAACTGTCTTATTTAAAATAAACCATATTATAAAAACTGCTATTAAAGCTAAGAATATACCTAAATTTATATATGATCCTTTAAATATTTCTGATAGCCAATGTACTTTTAAAGTAGCTGATTCTGGTAACATTTTAGATTCTGTTTCTAAGAACTCACCTTTAAAGTATAGTGGTACCACATAATAAACTATCCAGTAAGCTACCCAGTTCATCATTATAGATGATACAACTTCATGTACATTGAATTTAGCTTTTAAAATTCCTGGAACTGTTGCCCATAAAGCTCCTCCAATAATACCAACAGCAACAACTATTGGAACTAATATGATCTTAGGTAAATCTAAACTTAAACCTACTGCTATTGAACAAAATCCACCAAATAACATTTGTCCAGGTGTACCTATATTAAATAATCCTGTTTTAAAAGCAAAGGCAACTGAAAGTCCTGTAAGCATTAAAGGTGTTGCTGTAGCAATTGTATTTCCTATTCTTTCTAGGTTCTTTAATCCACCTTGAAATAAAAATTTATATCCTTCAACAGGGTTAAATCCCATAATTAACATCAATAAAGCACCAGCTATAAGTCCAAGTATTACGGCCATTACGGATTTTATACCTTGATCTTTTCCCATTAACTTTCACCTCTCTTTATTCCAGCCATCATTAATCCGACTTCATTTTCATCTGTTTCAGAGGCATTAACTATTCCTATAAGTTCCCCATTATTTACTATAGCAATTCTATCTGAAACATTTAATATCTCATCTAATTCAAGAGATACTAAAAGAACAGCCTTGCCATTATCTCTTTGTTCAACAAGTCTTTTGTGTATATATTCTATAGATCCTACATCAAGACCTCTTGTTGGCTGAACAGCAATTAATAAGTCAGGATTTGATTGAATTTCACGTCCAATTATTCCTTTTTGTTGATTTCCACCTGATAGAGATCTAGCAATTGATTTACCACCTTCTCCAGATCTTACATCAAAAGTATCTATAATTTCATTTGCATACTCTGTAATTTTATTTCTATTTATAAGTCCATTCTTAGAAAAAGGTTCGTTCTTATAAGCTTTAAGAACTAAATTATCTTCTAATGTATAATCTAAAATAAGTCCTCTTTTATGTCTATCTTCTGGAATATGCGCTATTCCTTCATCAATTCTACTTCTTATAGAATCTTTTGTAATATCTTTTCCGTTGAAAATTATGCTTCCTTCTTCAATAGGTCTCATACCTGTAATAGCTTCAACTAACTCAGTTTGTCCATTTCCTTCTACTCCAGCTATACCTACTATTTCACCTTTTTTTACTTCTAAATTAAAGTTTTTTAATCCTAGAACTTTTTTGTTATTTTTAACACATAAATTTTCTATTTTTAGAACTGTTTCTCCAACATTAGCTGGTTTTTTCTCTACTACAAAGGATACTTGTCTTCCAACCATCATTTTAGCCATATCAGCTTCTGATGTTTCTTTAACATTAACAGTTCCAATGTACTTACCTCTTCTAATTACAGTGCATCTATCCGCAGCTTCTTTAATTTCTTTTAATTTATGAGTAATTAAAATTATTGACTTTCCTTCTTTAATAAGATTTCTCATAATTCCTATTAAATCTTCAATTTCTTGAGGGGTTAATACTGCTGTTGGTTCATCAAAAATAAGTACTTCTGCATTTCTATAAAGCATTTTTAATATTTCAACACGTTGTTGCATTCCAACAGATATATCTTCGATCTTTGCATATGGATCAACATTTAAACCGTATGCCTTAGATAATTCTTCAATTTTCTTTGCTGCACTTTTTATATCTATAGATAAAAATTTCTTTGGCTCTAATCCTAAAATAATATTTTCAGTTACAGTAAAGTTTTCAACTAATTTAAAATGCTGATGAACCATACCTATTCCTAAGTCATTAGCTACATTAGGACTTGAAATATTAACTTCTTTTCCATTTACTTTAATTACTCCTGCTTCTGGAGTATACATTCCAAATAGCATTCCCATTAATGTAGATTTACCTGCTCCATTTTCTCCTAAGAGAGCATGGATTTCTCCCTTTTTAAGCTGTAATGTGATATTATCATTAGCTACAATGCCAGGGAACTCCTTTCGGATATTAAGCATCTCTACTACATATTCCATATAATTCACCGCTTTCCATTTTTATATATAGAAGAAACTGTCTCAAAATTTAAAATTAAAAATATATTTAATTTTAAATAATGCGACAGATTCTAAATTTATTACTTAATTAAATCTCCTTGTTCATCGGATACTTTAATCTTTCCATCTTTTATTTGATTAAACACTTCTGCTACCTTGTCTTGAGTTTCTTTAGAAAGGTTTGGATTATTTTCTGGTATACCTACTCCACCTGTTTTTGCATCAAAAGTTAAAGTTTGTCCACCTGGGAATTTTCCATCTAATTCATCTTTAATTATATTAAATGTTGCTGTATCAATTTTCTTAATTGCAGAAGTTAAAATTATTGATTTTTCTCCCTCATAAATACCTTCTGAATATTGGTCAACGTCAACACCAATTATCCAAGCTTCTTTACCTGTATCAGCTCTATCCTTGGCTTCTTTTATAGCTCCAACTCCAACTCCACCAGCTGCTGTAAATATAGCTTTAACACCATTATCATACATAGTAGCTGCTAATTGTTGTCCTGCTGCAGCATTATCAAATGATCCTTGATATACTACATTTTCTGCTTTAAGGCTCATCTTAGTACCTAAATTATCATTAGCATATTTAACACCTTGTTGGAAACCCCAGTTAAACTTTTGAACTGCTGGTATTTCCATACCACCTATAAATCCAAGTTCTCCTTCTTTTAATTGAAGAGCTGTTGCAACACCTGCTACAAATCCAGCTTCATGTTCTGCAAAGAAAACAGCAACTGTATTTTCTCCAACTTTTGCTTCTCTTGCATCTCCTTCTTTACCATTATTTGGTGAACCATCAATGATTACAAATTTCGCATCTGGATATTTTGCTTGTGCATTAAATATTGCAGTTTCAAATTTAAATCCAGGAGTAACTATAAATTTATATTCTGTATCATAAAGATTCCCTATTTCTTTCATATAATCAGCTTCTGTAGTTCCAGCTGGTTTTATATAGTTACTTTCAACCCCTAGCTCTTCCTTAGCCTTTAATATACCTTCCCAAGTTCCTTGGTTAAATGACTTATCGTCTATAGTTCCAGCATCAGTAACCATACCTACTTTAAAATCTTTATTTGTCCCTGTTTTTCCTTCTTCCTTACTTCCACAGCCAATTAAGCCTGTTACCATAAGAGCTGAAAGTGCTAGTGCTATTACCTTCTTTTTCATATATAATCCCTCCATAAAATATTATATAGCAATCTTTGTTATACAAAGAAATGCACGCATTTTAAAATCCCTCTTATTTTATATAGCTCTTTTTCAAAGCTTTTTTCTTACCCTTTTAAGATAAGATTATATGGAATATTTATTCTTTTTTTAATTAAAGCCTTAATTACACTCAATGTCCTTCTATTACTACATGCAATTATTGC
This sequence comes from Clostridium sp. SGI.024, assembly GCF_050315195.1. Classification (NCBI taxonomy): domain Bacteria; kingdom Bacillati; phylum Bacillota; class Clostridia; order Eubacteriales; family Clostridiaceae; genus Clostridium; species Clostridium sp. SGI.024. Next base: position 27,438 of record NZ_JBNPON010000010.1, read on the forward strand.
TCTTGGAGAATCTTCTATATTACAAAAAATCCTTTGTTAATTAATATGCTTCTTTTAATTTAAATTTCCTTTCTTTTATGTATTTATTATCAAAGTAAGAATTATTTTTTACTTTAGAGATAGTTGTAGATAATATGCCAGCTTTTCTATCTATTTCATCTGTATTTACTACCATTTTATCTCTTCTTACGACATATTTATATTAATTAGCAAATTTATCCTCCATGGATTATTATATATCTATTTAATTTAATTATACTAGAGTAAATCTTTAAATAATACGATTTTTGATAATTTTCTCAATAAATATTTGATATTTTTAGAAAATTATTAAAATAATTGTAGTATTATTAATTAATTTATTCTATTTTATTAATCCAAAGATTAAGTTCCTTCTTTGTTTTAGGTATACTTAATTCATCATTAATAATTTTATTTTTTGTTTTATTAACAAATTTCATTACACTTGGATCTAATTGAACCTGAGATCCTTCTCTTGTAATATCTATAATACCTTCCTTCAAACCTGAGTAATGAACTCCATCCTTCCAAGTATTATCTTTAATATACTTAATTTCATTAAATACAATTTCATTCATATATCTAGTTGATGTTGATATTATAACACTTGGATCAAAAGAGTTCTGATTTTCATCTACTCCAAAAGCATATGCTTCTGCTTCTTTTGCTGCAGCAAAGACTCCAAGTCCAGAAGCTCCGGCTAAATGTTGAATATACTTAACACCTTTGTTATACATTAAAAGCGATATTTCTTTAGCCTTTAAAGGATTTCTGAAATCATTTACCACCGCTGTCATAACTTCCCCCTGTGGAAATACATATTTATATCCAGCTTCAAATCCAATAGCACCTTCTCTAAGATGTGCAACTTCCATTCCTAATACAACTCCAGCTTTATTTATATTTCCTGTTTTTTCATACTCATCTTTACTTAATAACCCAGCTATTACACCATTTAAAAAAGCTTGTTCCTCCCACCTAGTATAAATAGAACTTATATTTTTACCATTTAACTTAGAATCTATTAAAGTAAACTTTTGATTAGGAAACTCAATTGAAACTGCTTTTACATCACTTTCTTGTTCAGGGCCAACTGCAATAATCAATTGATACTCTCTAGTTTTAGCAAATTCTAAAATACTTTGCTTGTATTTATCAGGATACATTGGTTCTGCATAGTCAAACTCTATATTCAACTCTTCTTGTGCCTTTAATAATCCATCATAAATCAAATCATTAAAGGATTTGTCACCTAATCCACTGCCAGTAAAAACAACAGCTATTTTTATAGTTTTTTTAGCTTTATCGTTATATTTTTTATTATTAATAAATCTTATTGATATTACAGAAAATAATATTAAAAGCACTGAAGCTATTAACATAATATAGCTTGTCTTTTTCATTTATTCTCCTTTACAAAAAACAAATAACACTACTTTTTTTCATTATACATAAATAACTTATTGCTTTATATAAATAAAATTGATAACAAATGTAATTATTTACTTGTTTAATAGTAAAATATTGATTTTTAATGTATTTTTTTGATATTTAACTTTAAATATATGATCTATCATCTTCCGGAGTTTTTCCTATATACTTCTTATAATTCTTAGAAAAATAACCTGGATTAGAATATCCAACTTCCATTGCTATTTGAGATATCTTCATATCTGTTCCTTTTATTAATTCTCTAGCTTTATTTATCCTATATAAAGTTAAATAGGTGCTAAAATTCTCTCCAACCTCTTCCTTAAATAATCTTGAAAAATACTCATGAGATAAATAAATATGCTTAGCTACATCTATCAAAGAAATATGACTTTTATAATTCTCTTCTATATATTTAATTGATTTTTCTATAGTTTTAGAATATTTTTTCTTAGCTTCTCTTTTATTAACTGATGGATTTTTAATATTAGTTTCTTTTTCTTTTAATTTTTCATCTATTCTAAATAATAAATCTTTAATTTCCTTAGTTCTAATCTCAGATTTTATTAAATATTCATAAGCACCAAAACTAATTGCTTCCTTTGCATAATTAAATTCTGCAAAATTTGTTAATATAATTATAAAAACCTCTGGCATTATCTCTTTTATTTTTTTTGAAAGCTCTAAACCATCCATAACTGGCATTTTAATATCTGTTATTATTACATCTGGTTTTAATTTCAATGATAATTCATAAGCTTCTCTTCCATTTTTAGAACTTCCTATTAATTCAAAATCTTTAGATATGTTTTTTATTGTATAACTTATCCATTCTCTAATAGGAGCCTCATCTTCAACTACTAAAATCTTCATATAGTATCTCCCTTCTTAGGTAGAATATATCTAATTCTTGTGCCTTTCCCTTTCTCACTTATAATTTCTATTCCATACATTTTCCCATAATTTAATTGTATTCTTTCATGTACATTTATTAAACCAACCCTATTCATTGCTTCCTTATTTTTAAACACATCATTTATTTGCCTATTACTCATCCCTTTCCCATTATCTATAACTTCTATAATTATTTTCTCTTCTTCACTATATCCTATTATTCTAATCTTACCTTTTTTACCTTCATTATCAATACTATAAAAAATAGCATTTTCTACTACTGGTTGTAATATAAGTGCTGGAACTTTAATACTCTTTATAGATTCCTGTATAAATATATCTACTTTAAACAAATTGGGATATCTAATTTTTTGTAATTCTATGTAATCAATTACTATTTCAATTTCTTCATTAAGACTAATAAGTTCACTTGCCTTAGGTAATATATTTCTTAAAAGCTTTGTAAATTTAAATATCATTTCCTCTGCTTCCTCATTCTTATTCATAGAAACCAAAAATCTAACTCCACTAAGGGTATTATATAAAAAATGAGGATTTATTTGAGCTTGTAAAAAGCTTAATTCTGCTATACGTTTTTGTTTCTCCTGTTCTTTTATTTCTTCTATAGATTCTTCTAACCACTTAATCATATTATTAAAAGACTCTTCTAAACTCCCAATTTCATCATTTCTATCAACCTCTATCTTTAAATTCAAATTTCCATCCATTACTTGTTTCATAGTATTTTTCATATTAATAACAGGCTTAGTAATCCAAATTGAAAGTTTATAAATTATTATAAATGAACCTACTATAACAAGTGTTAATGTCAAAATAAATTTTTCTGTAATTTGCTTTATTGGTTGTTTTATTACATTAGAAGGAATCTCTTCAATTATGGACCACCCATACTTATCTAATGTTGATTCCAACTTTATATAATTAGCATTATCTCTTTTTATTACTGAATACCATTCATTTTCTTCTATATAATCTCCATATTGTATATCTTCAAAATAATTTTTACCTATTAATCTCTTATCTTTGTTTGAAATTATATTTCCTTTTAAATCAACTATATAAATATTTTTTCCATCTTTAATTATTTTGTTATATCTATCAAATAGCATTTTTTCACTTATATCCATTATAAGAACCCCTAAGTTATCTCCAGTAATTAAATTATTGATAGATCTTCCCATTCTAAAAATAGATTTAAAGGGCCCAATCCCCTCCTCATCTTCAAAGGTACTTAATAATACTGTCTTTCCATTAGCCTTTACTATTTCACTATACCAAGTTTCATTTTTTATAGATTCCATAGTGTATTTATTTTTAGAATATGTACTAAAATTAAAATCGTTTTCAGAAACTATGTAAAGATCTGGCTTCATATACTTTCCATACTTCCATACTTGTTCATTTAGTAAAACATCAACATATTTTTCTAAATTAATAACCTCTTCTGTTCTATTTAATATATCTTCTTTAGAAATAGCCAACGCACTATTTATTTTATTATCCTCCACAATATTAGTTCCTATTTCTTCTATATTAGATAGAAAAATAGAAATATTATCTGCAACTTCATCTAATATTTCTCTATTTAGTTTTCCCATTTCAGCTTGTACAACTTTATTAGTATCTTTAATTGACCAAGCAGCAATTACTATTGATATAGTAATTATAAAAGTTGTTAAAAGCAGACAAAGTTTTGCTGTTATACTTTTTATTTTCATAATAATTTCCTCTATTAATATATTTATAGTAACATTTTACTAAAGTTAATTTGCTTAGTCTATTATTAAATGAAAAAGACCAATATATCATTTTATATGCAAAAAAGAAGCGTCCTAAAACGCTTCTTAGATTATCATTTATATTTTATTTTTCATTAAGAGCTGCCTTTATTAATCCAATAAATAAAGGATGTGGTCTATTAGGTCTAGATTTTAATTCTGGATGGAATTGAACTGAAACATACCATGGATGATCTTTTACCTCAACTATTTCTACTAATCTTTCATCTGGACTAGTTCCTGTAATACTCATTCCTGCTTCTGTAATAGCTTTTCTATATTCGTTATTAAACTCATATCTATGTCTATGTCTTTCATAAATTAGGTTTTCTTTATAAACATCATATGCTGTACTATCTTCTTCTAACTTACAAGGATATAATCCTAATCTCATAGTTCCACCTAAATCTTCTATGTCCTTTTGGTCAGGCATTATATCTATAACAGGATATTTTGTATCATTATCAATTTCAGCGCTATTAGCACCTTCATACCCTAATACATTTCTTGCAAATTCAATTACTGAACATTGCATTCCAAGACAAATTCCAAGGAAAGGCTTTTTATTTACTCTAGCATATCTTATAGCTTCAATTTTACCCTCAATGCCTCTATCTCCAAAACCACCTGGAACTAATATACCTTGGCAATCTGATAATAATTCATGGCTATTTTCTTCAGTAACATCTTCTGCATTAATCCACTTAATTTCAACATTAGAATCATTAGCTAATCCCCCATGATTTAAAGCTTCAACTATGGAAATATATGCATCATGTAATTCAACATATTTACCCACTAAGGCTATTTTAACATTTTCTTTTAAGTTTTTAACTTTCTGAACCATTTCCACCCATTCAGTATTATTTATATCTCTACATCCAAGTTCAAGTTTTTCACAAACTAATCTATCTAAGCCTTCATTATGTAACATAAGTGGTACTTCATACAAATGTTCTGCATCTAGATTTTGAATAACACATTTTGATTCTAAATTACAGAATAAGCCTATTTTTGCTTTTAAATCTTCTGATAATTCTTTTTGAGATCTACAAACTATTATATCAGGTTGAATACCAATACTTCTTAATTCTTTCACTGAATGTTGAGTTGGTTTTGTTTTAAGTTCCCCAGCTCTTCCCAAATATGGAACTAAAGTAACATGGATAAAACATACATTTTCCCTTCCAACTTCATATTTTATTTGTCTAATAGCTTCTAAGAAAGGTTGTGATTCAATATCTCCAACTGTTCCACCTATTTCAGTTATTACTACATCTACATCTTTTTCCTTTGATACTCTATAAACTCTTTCTTTAATGGCATTAGTAATATGAGGAATAACTTGAACTGTTCCACCTAAGTATTCTCCTCTTCTTTCTTTAGATATAACTGACCAATAAATTCTACCTGTAGTCACATTATTATTTTGGCTTAAATTTTCATCTATAAATCTTTCATAATGACCTAAATCTAAATCTGTTTCTGCTCCATCATCAGTAACAAAAACCTCTCCATGTTGATATGGACTCATAGTACCTGGATCTACATTTAGATATGGATCAAACTTTTGTATAGATACTTTTAATCCTCTGTTTTTTAATAATCTTCCTAAAGATGCTGCCGTTATTCCTTTTCCTAAAGAAGATACAACTCCTCCTGTTACAAATACATACTTAGTCTTCATAATATTCCTCCAAAAAAATAAAATTTATTTTATTTTCTTGACACTAATCCCCCTATTTGATATAATCATAATTACCTCACTATTTATGATGGGTTAATAATGCCTAAATTCAATAAGACTTATAATATCATAAATTTTTTGAAAAATCTAGTTTTTTTTATTCTTAAATAATCTTATTTATTCCATCTTGGATTTCAAAATACATTTCTCTAAATTCCTTATTAATAAGAAACTTCTCCTGAGCCTTATCAATACTATATTTAATACTTTTATCACTTACTATATTTAAAATTTCTTTAACCTTATCCTTTTGAAGACAATTATAATCTTTTAATAATAACAAAAAAATATACTTATTTTCTTTCTTTTTTAAAATTTTATTTATTTCATTCAGTTCTATATCTAAGTAAGAAGCCAATACATTCATAACTATAGAAACCTTATCAAGCTTATTATTATAACTCAAAATATTATCACCCCTTTATTTTTCTATATTATTTCCATTCACCCTCAAGCTTATTCATATATATTAAATCAATAAATAAAAAAAAAGAGAAAATACATGATATAAATTGTGATCTCGTAAACTCTAAGTCACTCTAAAATCATTTTTCTCTCACTTATATTTATCTTAATTAATTTTAACATTAACAGAAAGTTTATTTACAATAGGTGGTTGCCCTGCAAGTTCCATAGAATATTTTGCTGTTATTTTACCACCATTTTCATCAATATCTACATTTAAATCTTCAGTGTGAATTTGTAAATCTAAAACCCCATAAGGAGTATTATATAAGGATACAGAAGTCTCTCCCTTCTTAAAATCCATTTTAGCACTAACATTACCTTCTCTTTCAAGAATCAACTTATCATTTAATATAGTCAAAGTTGTGGTAGTTCCACTCATACCAGATAATTCAGTTTCTTCATATATAGCTTTAAAGCCACCTTCAATTACTAAAAATTCTCCTGGAGTTACTACTTCTATTATATCATCACTATCTAAATCATTAAAACTTCTTAAAGATATAACTGCCTTCTTATTCATATAAATCCTTAGATAAAGCTTAATTAATTATCTTTATCTATATTCCCTCCTTCTATATCATTATGTAATCTATATAATCATTTCAATATAAGACTACTAATTATTTATATCATATAGTTATACTATAATAAAGAATTAATAAAACTTATTTTTCAAATAACATTTCAAATAACTTAAATTTAAACTTAATTTTATTATTTTTAATCTTTTCTTTTTTATTATTACCCTCTAATTTCTCTACTACTTCTGTAGAATCTATAGCATCCTTAGTCCCATCAACAAAACAAAGCGGAGGAAACATAACGCACCACCAATTTTCACCCTTAGCTTCTCCAATAAGAATTCTGTATGCTTCGTACTCTCCTTGAGGAAATACTACATCTCCATAAATCTTATCTGGAAAGTTTTCCCTAGATAAAGAGCTAGTCACATTATAATCATATCCATTTTCAATAATAACAGACTTTGCAATACTCTCTATATTACTTTTATTCTCTATAATAAATTTCCTGGATTCCTCTAAGCTATTACTTTCCTTCAAACTATTAGATACAAATTCTATTGCTTTATCTCGTACTTTCAACTTCAGAGCTTGGTCTTCATCAGTATTACTATTTGCAATTACATGAAATCTAATTATTTCGTTAGCTATGTCCTCATAAACTAATTCTTTCATAGAATTAGAATCTTCTATCAATTTACCGCTTGTACAACTTTTTAAATTTAGAGCACATATTAATAATAAAACTATACATATCTTATTTTTCATACTAAAACCCCCTTATAGCTATAATTATTGCCAATTCTAGGAGGTTTATACTTATCTTTTAAATAGTTCTTGTAATAAATACATCATTATATTTTAATTTCATTTTTTCAAAACATCTTTGCGCTTTAAACATATCATCAAAGAAAGCAAAAACAGTCGGTCCACTTCCACTCATCATTGCTCCAATTGATCCTAAAGCTTTCATTTCTTCTTTAATGTTTATTAGTACTTTATGTTTTCTTAATGTAACATTTTCTAGTAAATTCTTCATATTATTAGAAACTAACTTCAAATCATCCTCTTCAATAGCTTTAATTAACATCTCAGTATTAGGATGACTTCTAACTTTTGATAAATCAAACTCTTGATAAACACTTTTAGTAGAAACTCCAAAAGGTGGTTTAACTAAAACTAAAATCTTATCTTTAAAATTCTTTAATTCTGTTACTTTTTCTCCAATTCCTGTACACAAGGCAGTCCCACCCTTAATACAGTATGGAACATCAGCACCTAGTTCTAAACCAAGCTCCATTAATTCTTCGTCACTTGCTTCAACTCCAAAAATCTTATTCATAGCCTTTAATACTGCAGCACCATCTGTACTTCCACCAGCTAATCCAGCACAAACTGGAATATTCTTTTTAATACTTATATTAACTCCACCGTTAATTTTGTACTTTTCCATAAATAATTTAGCTGCTTTATAAGCTAGATTTCTTTCATCAGTAGGAACATAAGTTTTATTGCACTTAATAGTAATATCTTTATTTTGTTTTTCTATGTTTAATTCATCATATAAATCTATGGATTGCATTATCATTTCTAATAAATGATATCCATCTTCTCTTTTACCAACTATATCTAAGGATATATTAACCTTAGCATAAGCCTTAATTCTCATATATATATTTCCTTTCATTTTTTAACTACTGTTATTGCACAATGCAAAATTAAAGAGGTGCTATCGCACAATGTAAAATTAATAAGAAAAAATGTAAAATTAAAGAAGAAACTCCACTAGGAGTTTCTGAAAGAATATATATTTTCAGTAATTCCTTTCGAATTACATCAATAATTCTACATTTTTAATAATTTGATTAAAATTTATTTAATAACTCTTTAATTCTTAATTAATTGCTACAACTCTTTTTTTTATTATATATTTTTTTAATAACATAGTAAACTAAAATACTACTCTTTTAATTTAATGCTTTATATTTAGTTTCGTTATTTTCATTATAAAATCTATTATACTCTTCAATTATTTTTACTAATGGATTCATATTTTCGAAGAAAACTATAATAGTATCTCCTTTTTTAGCTATACTAATTGCTTTAACTAATGCTTCCTCCTCATTAAAAATAATTTCATGTTTAGCATTTTTATCCTTGTTTAATAATCCATTTACTATTAAATTAGCTATTTCACCTTGATTTCTTCCTCTTAAGTCTTTATCTTCTTTTATTATTGTATAATTCAAGTGATCAGCACATATACTACCAATTTCTATAGCAGAGTGATCTAATCTATCACCAGGTATTCCAACGATCCCATAAAGCTTTCCTTTATTTAATTCTTTTAATGCTGTTAAAACTGCATTATATCCATCTGCATTATGCCCATAATCTAATACTATATTTATTCCATTTATATCATAACAATTAAATCTTCCAGAATTCTCTTTAGAATTTAATTCATATGTAGTTATTCCATTTTTAATCATACAATAATCTATATTCATAGCCACTAATGCAGCTGTTGCTGATAAAATATTTTCAACATTAAATTTTAGCTTTCCATTTAAGGTAATTGGTATTTCTTTAACATTGCATATTAAATGCTTTTTATTTTTATTTAACACAATAATATTGTCATCTTCTAAATATACATATATATCATCAATATTATTATTCTTCAATATTTTATTATTAGAATTAAGAGTAAAAAAAACTTTCCTTGACTTTAATCTATCTAAAATACTAATACTCCATTTGTCGTCTGCATTAATTACTACATAACCATTTTCTTTCACAGCTTCTCCCACTAAAGCTTTTACATAACAAAGCTCTTCCATAGAATTTATGTTATCAATACCCAAGTGGTCTTCTCTAATATTGGTTATTACCGCTACGTCTGCTTCTTCATAAGCTAAACCTTTTCTAATAATTCCTCCTCTAGCTGTTTCTAATACAGCAATATCAACATCTGGATTTAATAAAATAGATTTTGCACTATTAAAGCCAGTATCATCTCCAATATCTATACATTCATTATTTACAAATATTCCACTACTATTTGTCATTCCAACACAGTATCCCATTTTTGAAAGTGTATGACTAATTAATCTTGTTGTAGTAGTTTTACCATTAGTCCCAGTAATAGCTATAACAGGAATATTGTGAGGCTTGTTATCATATAACATATTCACTATTTCTTTTGCAACATTTCTACTATTACCTTTACTAGGATTTATATGCATTCTTAAACCAGGAGCAGCATTAACTTCCATTATTACTCCATTATTGTATAAAGATTTAGATATATCTTCACTACATATATCTATACCACATATATCTAATCTCAATGCTTTTGCAACTCTTATACATAAATCAATATTTTCACTACAAATTTCTTCTGTACAATCTATTGCTTCTCCTCCAGTAGATAAATTGGCATTTCTTCTTAAATATATTTTGTTACCTTTTTCTAGTACATCAGTTAAAGATTTACCTTGCTCAGCAATGCAATTAATAACTTCATCATCTATCCTCACTTTAGTTAAAGGTTTTTCATGATCATCTCCACGTGATGAATCTTCATTCAACCTATTAATAAGTTCAATTATTGTGTCTATGTTGTTTCCTATTATAACTGGAGGAACTCTAAGGGAAACTGCAACTACTTTATAGTTAACCATACAAACTCTATAGTCATTACCCTTATAGTATTTTTCAACAAGCAAATCTTTAAATTTATTCTTCAACTTTTTATATGCAACTAATAATTCTTTTTCATTTTTTATATTTAAAATTACTCCATTACCTTTATTGCCATATTGCGGCTTAATAACTACAGGATAACCAATATCTTCGGCTTCTTTTAATAAATTTATAATATTCTTTACTTTATTACCTTTAGCAACTGGAATATTATGCATTCTTAGTATTTCCTTTGTAACAAGCTTATCACAAGCAATATCTACTGATACGCATTTAGTATTATGACCTATAGAATTTTCAATTATTTTACCTTGTTTTCCATATCCTATTTGATAAAAATCTTGATTTCCAAAATCTATTACTGGAAGACCTATTTCTTTAGCATAATCACATATGGATTTAGTGCTAGGTCCTAAAAGCTCATTTTTTAATACTTCTCTTAAACAATCTAGTCTTTCTTCATAATTTATAGGAATTTTTTTTATTAAGGAATTTACAATGTCTAAAGCTAACTTTGCTGACTCTATAGCTGTATTCTCATAAAGGTATTGAAAAATAATATAATAATGATCATTTTTAACTTCTCTAGCCTTTCCATAAGCCACATCTATTCCTATTTTATTTTGGATAGCTATTATTATGTGTTCACATATATGAGCTAAATATGTTCCTTCATTAAGCCTTTTTATAAATCCTTCATCCTCATCAATGCCACATCTATGACTTTTTAACTCTGGAATCATACTAACCAAATTAAAATTAAAATCTTCAATGCATTTACTTGGAATTTCACAATAACCTTCCAAGTCAACATCTAGTCTAATACACTTCTTATGGGAATAGATATTTTTCCCTTTAAAGACTTTGGTCTCAGTTACTCTCATTTTTACACTTATCCTCCTCAAAAGGCTTCTTAATTAGAAGATTATATTTATCTCCTTCTTTTAGTACATGTAGATTAACATTAAACATACTTAACACTTCATCATAATTTTGTTCAGATACATTACTATAAGTAATATTTCTAGCATCTAAAAAGTAAACAGCTCCACTTCCAATGACTTGAGCATCTCCATTATCTCTAACTACCAATGCAGTATCTTCATCTATTCCGATGCCAAGGACTTCTGGATTTTGTGCAATTCCAGTTAGTAGTCTCCCTATCCTTCCTCTTTGAGCGAAGTGTTGATCTATCATTACCCCCTCTATTAACCCTAAGCCAGGAGCCATTTTTAAAGTGCACTTTCTTGGTGATTCATCATCTTCACCCTTAACAACCATAGTTTCACTCATTACTGATGCACCTGCAGAAGTACCAACCATAATACATCCATTTTGTATTGATTCTTTTAAAGTATCATAAATTAAAGTACCTCCAATTAAGCTTGTTATTCTTAATTGATCACCACCTGTAAAAAATATAAGAGCTGCTTCTCTTATTAAATCAATATTATTTGGGATTAAAGAATCTTCTCTAGTTTCAATATTTAATCCTTTTATGTTTTTAACTCCTAATCCACTAAATATTTTCCTATATTTCTCAAAGGCTTCTTTAGGATATTCAGTAGCTACTGTTGCAATTATTATAATATCTTCTTCTTTATTAATGGAATTACAAACTTTTTTTAATATTTCTTTATCTCCCTCTTTATCTTCTGCTCCCCCTATAATAATTAAGTCTCCCTTTATTTTTTCTGCCATTTTCTCACCTCTTATCATGCATTTTTTATTTTATCCATGAAAAGTTGATATTATTCATATGAAGTTACTGATAATCCTATACTACAAATGTATCTATTACAAAAAAAATAAGGAACTGTCTTAATAACAGCTCCTTTATTTTTAAAATATAGCTCTTCCCGGAATTATAAGCTTACATCCTGGTTTAATATTTTCTTCTTCATTTAAATCATTTAACTTTTCAAGTTCTGCAACAGTAGTATTGTACTTCTTTGCTAAATCCCATAATGTTTCTCCTTCATCAACTACATATATAGTTACTGATGCCTTTTTTTCTTTTACTTCTCCAACACCTTCATTAACATCCTTTATATAGTTTTTGTTAATTTTATAATAAGCTTTAATATTTAAACCAACTGTTGCTCTTACAGAAACTGCATTTCCTTCTATATTAGTATCTATATTTTCTAAATAAGGATTAATTATAACACTCATATCTTTTCTCAATCCTCTAATATCTATAGATGTATTAAAAGGTATGCTTCCACTTAGTATTCCATAATTTAAATCTTCTCCAGCAAGTCTATAAATTATATTGGTCTTAGCTAATCCTTCTACTTTTACTCTCTCATCTTCAATAATTTTATCTTTTATTATAGGATGTCCAGTAACTGCTATTACTTCTCCTACTCTTTCATCTTTATCTTCAATTGCAAAAGTTTCTTTAGCCATTACTTCGGAATTTGCTATAGAATGAATTAATGTAAATTCTTTATTTGCATTTTCTAATTCTATATTCATAGTTGGTGAATATGCATCCTTCAAAATCTCTACTTTTTCATTAGAATAAACTTTCACATTTCCTTTTACCAAAAATTCCACATTAACTATTCTATTTTCCCCAACATCATCTAAATTAATTGCGTGCTGCTCATCTGCTACCATTAGTTCTAATACACTTATCATATCTCCATTTATTCCTGCTAACTCTTCTTCTCTTGATAAATAAACATCATCCTCTAATGATTCAAGTTCTTTATTATCTCTTCCCTTATAAAGTATGGATATCTTACAATAGCATCCTATATAAGCTCTACCATCTACCACTTTAACTTCCTTTTTATGAAGATTCATAGAACACTTTAAAATTTCATCTATTTCAGGTTTATCCATATTAACTTTAATCATAGATTTTCCCATGAAGTCAATATCTTTATCACCTTTAACTCCATTTAATACTTCTTCTTCTTTTTTAATTTGAATATCATCTTTTCCTTCAATATCTTTTACATATTCAAATTCTCCAATTTTATAAATTTTCCACTTTAAAATAATTAATCCATTAATCCCAACTTTTCTTTCATTCATCCAATTTGCTTCAATATGTTCTATATCGCACTCAACATTGCATACTATATTATGTTCATCGTTATTAAGATCTAGATAATTTGAGAACTTATCATTAAAGACAACTGCATGTATCTTATTAGCTGGTGAATCTAAACTTGACTCATCTTTAGATAAATAAAAAACAATGTAATCTAAACTCCCTTCTACGATAACTTTCTCACCTAATACTTCTTTATTAGTTATAGTTGCTTTAACATCTACTCCTAACACTTCCTTCATATCAGGATATTGTGAATCTCTTAATAAATACTCTCCTTTTATTGATTGATTAGCTGAACCTTCCCTTAGTAATTGTTCATATCGAATACTTTCTCTTATAACATCTACTTGTGACATATAAACCCTCCCACATAATTCCTATTAATAAATATATTTCTAACCATATATATTTATTCAAGAATTGTCTTATTGTTTCTAAAAGATAGTATGCAAATTTCAACATTTATCTTACTCTTTTTTACATAAAAGGTTACTTTGATTAATCAGTTGTCGAATTATATATTTAAAATTATATTATTTTACTTTTTCTCTAATTTTTTTAAATAATATGTTGACATTACTCAAAATATGTCGTATTATAAATTTGGTTATTGACCATATAACCTCTCATAAATTCTCAATACCCTTTTATACCATAGTTGAAAGATGGAAACCCACCATCTTTCTTTTTTATACATTTATAACATAAAAATAGAGCCCTTATTTATGAGCTCTACTTTCTATAATGCAAAATATAATTGAACTGTCTTTGTTAATACATCCGAATAACTATATGTTACCATTCTAGGAACATCATTATCTAATCTAACTACAAAAATACTTGGATGTGCACTTTCTATTACTCCGTTGTTTACTAGGATCTTTTTTCTTCCACCGTTTGCCTTTAAAGTTACTTTTTCTCCTATATGATTTTCAATATTTCTCTTTATGGACGCGATAGTCTTTACATTTTCCACATAAACACCTTCTTTCTTCATTATATTATACACCCAAACCCATATATTGTCAAGCAAAAATTATTATTTTACCACCTTAAATACTAATTGTCAATGTAAACTTTTCCCTTTTTATAGTTGTTTCATTCATTTATTATTATTTCTATTTTCTAGTTTTTTATTCATATTTTATATAATCTTTCACTTTAAATATAAGGTGATCTAGGATATCCTTCTCTATACTTTCCTCTAGTTTGTAATCCACCGATCCCCTTAATACCAGTTATAGTGTTGTCAATAACATCTGTTATTGATACTACTTTATCTATTCTTGTATAAGCTATTTTTTCACAGACTAAAACAGGATCTAAACAATGTATTAATACTCTATTTGGAGAGCTTGCAAAGTTAGCACCTGCATCTAGCATACATTCATAACAACTCTGACAAGCTCCTGCAAAAATAACTAATTCATCATAACTAGAATTGTAATTTCTCAAAGCTTTAACAGCATCAATATAATGCCTAGAATTCCTATAATTGTCCAAATTCAAATAATCATCTGGAGTTCTAAGAACACTATCATGACCTGTTAAAACAACTATATCAGGTTTTATTTCTTTAACTAAATCCACTATAATCTCCGGTTGCTTTTTTTCTGGAATAGCTCTCCCCACAGCCTCTAAAGATAGTTGCTTATATACCTTAAGGCATGTCTCTAAATATTCACTATCTCCATCTATATGAAGTATTTTCCCTGGTCTGCCAAATACTAATTCTTTATTTTGCTGATTTTTTAAAGATTTATTCCCTCTATAAAGGTTATTTAAAACTTTTGTAGCTTCATCATCGCCTCTCATAGAAACTGCCCTTTTTATAGCTTCTTCTACCCTTCTATTAAGTATCTTTTCTTTTGTTCCTGCATATTCATCATCAACCATTTCTAAATCATCTAGTCTAGAATCTGCTATTATTCTTATGCTGATTCCTTTTAAAATATATACTTCCTTCCCTTTAGCATCCTCTTTAATATCTATAATCTTAAAGGTTATATCCTTATCATATGACTTTCTAACTACTAAATCCCCTACTTTCATTTTGTACCTCTTATTTATTATTTTATATTATCTTATGTCGAATTATCTGTATTTGTACTCTAAGAATAGTAAAAAAAGAAGAAACCCCCTAGGAGTTTCTAAAATATATATTTTCAGTAATTCTATATTTTTAATAGGAGCTGTTAAAACAGCCCCTTAATTTGTGATATATTTATTTTCAAATTCTTCTAGGAACTTAAGCATAGCTTCTTGCTCATTAATTATTGATTCTAATTTACTTCCAAAAGTATTTTGCCCCCAGTTAACCTCATTATAATAATATCTATTAGCAAGTCTCCAATATCTTTGTGGAAATTGTAAATAAGCATATAAAACTTTATATTCTATTTCTAATAAAGGTGAAACCTTACTATAAGCATCTATTATAGCTGTTGCAAAGTCTATATCCCAATTAACTCTTTTTAATACTTTCACCATAAAATTTGATATATCAAAAGTTCTAACTTCTCTCTTACAATAATCAAAATCTATTACATTACAGTTATTGTTTTCATCTAATATTATATTATGATAGGTAAAATCATGGTGGCAAAAACTCTTTTCATTTTCAGCTATTTCGCATAACTCAATATATTTGGATTCCTCTAGAGTTTTTAAAGCCTTTTTACCAATTTCCTTATAAAAATCCATTGATTTTATATACAATAAATCAAAGTCATTTTTATTGTTTTTCTTTCTTACCATATCCCTCATCTTATCTAAGGATTTAATTCTCTTATTCATTAGATGAGTCCATCTTCCTAGATCACTCTTTAACTTTGAGTTCTCTGGAGGATCATATCCTTTAGATGCTTCATGTAGCATACCTAAAGTACTAGCTGCTAATTTCACTTCTTCTATGTTATGAAAGTCACACTCTCTTCCCTCTATCCATTGAGATAAAGTATAAAGGTCTTCATTTACTAGGGCATATGGTTCCCCATCTATGTTCAAATCATATTTATCAACGGTATTAAAACCATTTTTAATTAGATGTTCCTTAGCTCCGTAAACAAATAATAGTTTCTGAGGTCCATAATTAATCTTCTTTAGGCATTTTTCTCCTTTATTTGTCTTCAGATAATAAACTCCTTTATTGGCTTTTAAAGCTTCAATCTTAATATCAAATTGTCTTTCTATTTCAAATTCTCTCATCATAACTCTCACCCCCTTTTTATTTATATGACTATATTTATTCTTTTATTAACATTTTATTCCTAAGTTTAATATAATAAATTAAAAACAATTAGAAAGGATTAAATCATGAAGATAGGCATAGATGGTAGAGCTGCAAAATGGTATAGGGGAACTGGTATAGGAACATACACATATCAAATTATTAATAGTATTAATAAAGTAGATAATTCTAATGATTACTTAGTTTTTTTACCTGAAAATTCAGCTCTAGATTTAAGTGATAATTTTAATATTGAGCTAGTTAGAGCTACAACTTCATCAAATTTTTGGGACGAAGTTAGGGTGCCAAATATTATAGAAGATAATAATCTAGACCTTTATCATGTGCCTCAAAATGGAGTTGGACTATATACTAATATTAATTGTCACAAAGCTATTACGTTGCATGATATAATCCCATTGAGAATGCCAGAAACAGTTAGTGATCGTTATTTATATATATTTAATAATGAGCTTCCTAAAATTATTAACAATTGCGATGGAATATTAACAGTTTCTGAATTTTCAAAGCAAGATATAGCAAAAGAATTTAACTTTCCAGAAGATAAAATTTTTGTTACTCATCTTGCTGCTGAGGATATATATAGGCCTTTAGATAAGTGTCAATGCAAAAAAATAATAGAAAAAGAATATAATATTAAAGATGATTTTATACTTTATGTAGGGGGATTTAGTCCTAGAAAAAATATTGTAGGATTAATTGAAGCATTTTCACTTCTATCTAAGGAAATAAGTAAAAATCTAAAATTAGTCATTACAGGTAAAAAAGGAATTTCATATAGCATTTATAAAAAGAGAGCAATAGATCTTCATATAGAGGATGCTGTAATCTTTACAGATTTTATTCCACTTGAAAAACTACCCATTTTTTATAATGCCTCAAAATTGCTAGCCTACCCTTCCTTCTATGAAGGTTTTGGTCTGCCTCCTTTAGAAGCTATGGCTTGTGGTACACCAGTTATTTCTTCTAATGTAACTTCTCTTTCAGAAATATGTAATGATTCTGCTTTATTAATTAACCCATATGATATTAATGAACTTAAGAATTCCATAGAAATGGTGTTGAAAGATGATTTATTAAGAATGAGTATGGTTAGTAAAGGACTTATTCAAAGCTCTAAGTATTCTTGGAATATAACAGCAAAGTCTACAATACAAGCTTATGAAAAAATAATCAAGTTTTAAAGGAACCGCCTAAGCCGCTCCAACTTAAAAATATAGAATGCAAAATGCAGAATTATTGATATAATTTAAAACAAATTACTAAAAATATATTTATTTTAGAAACTCCTCAGGGAGTTTCTTCTTTAATTTTAAATTTTTCATTATTCATTCTGCATTGCATAACAATCCTTTATCTAATTAATAAAAATATTGACTAAAATCTGTAATGAATCTACTAATAAATTCCTCTCTATATAATTCATTGTTTATTTTATCCTTTAACCTATTTAGGAAAACCTCATATTCCCACTTCTTCTGTCTATAATAATAATCTCTTACTATAGTTGTAAAATCCTTTGGAAAACTTAAGATAGCATATATTAATTTAATTTCATCTTTACTTAATTCATCTATGGAATTATATGATTCTAAAATTAATTTAAAGGTATCAATATCATAATAAGTATTTTTAATAACCTTAATTACAAAATTCGCTATATCTACAGCCCTAGTATCTATTTTGCAATAGTCAAAATCTATAATTTTAATTTCGTTTCCATCTACAATAAAATTATGATGTGCTAAATCATTATGACATAATACCCTCTTCTTATAATCTTCTAGTAAATTATTATAATTACACATTGCAATAAGTTCTATAGACTTTCGTATTTCATTTATATGCTTATCCACATTTTCTAAAAACAAAATATCGAAATCTAACTTATGTCTAAATTTCAATACATATTCTTTAATATTAATAAGATCTTCCTTAGCTTTGTTAAATTGATAAGGTAAATATTCTCCTAAATTTCCTTTAACTGTGTCTGTACTTAAAGCATTAAAAATTCCTATAGATGCTAAATGCATATTTGCCATAGCTTTAGTACATAATTCAACTTCTACAGGATTGCTAAATGTAGCTTCTCGCCCTTCTATCATATTTAAAATCACATAAATATTTTCTCCAGATTTATAAATGAATTTTCCATTCTTATCTTCATAATAACTAAGTAAATTTTTATATTCTTTAGAAGAATAATTCAATGCTTTATTTATAAAATTTATTCTTTGTTCTGATGAATCTGTAAGTTTTAATATCTTTTTCCCTTCATTTGTTAATAGCACAAAAACCTTTCTTAAAGGTATTATATCTTCAACCTTAAAGTCTAGCTTATTAAAAAATTCCTCCCTTAAGTCATACTTACATAAAATATCATTATCTATATATCTAAATTTATTCATATTGCCTCCCATATCTAAATAATTATACTATTACTATCTAAGGTTCTAGCCCTGTTTAAGCTTTCTAACAATTCTGTATCCTCAACATTTAACTTCCCTAAAATATACTTTTCAATTATCCTAAACTCTTCATTTGGATAAGATACTAGAGCTTTTAAGTACTCTTTGCTATACTCTCCAAGTTTGGTAATACTAATATAGTAATTTATAATATCCTCTATATCTAAATTTACTTCTCGCCTCTTAATCTTTTTTATATATGAATATATATCATGTTCCTTAAGATTGTAAGTCATATATCTTATAGTTCCTATCTTTATGCTACCATCTTCTTCCACTTTTAAATTTCCTTCATCTACCCTAGTTAGACATACTTCATAATTACTCATACTTCTTTTAATTAATTCTTTAAACCCATTTTTATTTATATGATTTAATGACTTTTTACCTAAATCAATTAATAATTCCCCCCTATTAATTAAATAAAAATCTATAGAATTTAAATTATCCTTATTTTCAATTTCCCTTAAATATTTACTTATCAATATTATTTGAGAATAATACATATTTACTTCCTTCCCAATAGTTGCCCCTATTCTAGGAAATAAATTTTCTTTATACTGCCCAATTTTATTATTAAAAAAAATAATATTTTCAATTTGTTTATATATATTTTTATTATCCTCATTTTTATCCTTAGAAATTTTACTGTTTAAAACATAAATATTTCTATCTTCTAAATAAGAGCTTAATTCTGATTTCTGCATTATTTCACTCCTTAATAAATAAAGCTTTCTAAAAACTTTTCTCTATTGTTTCTATCATTTAAATACTTATTTAATTTATCAACAAGAAAATTTTCACCCCAAGGTTGTTGTTCCCAATAATACTGTAGACCAATTTGCCAAAACCCCTGAGGAAACCTTA
The DNA here is from genome assembly GCF_050315195.1 of Clostridium sp. SGI.024. Classification (NCBI taxonomy): domain Bacteria; kingdom Bacillati; phylum Bacillota; class Clostridia; order Eubacteriales; family Clostridiaceae; genus Clostridium; species Clostridium sp. SGI.024. The sequence goes on from NZ_JBNPON010000010.1 coordinate 47,682, forward strand.
TAAACCCCTTCATAAGTCTTAATTCACTATCAAATAAACTATGGGTATTAGAATAAGAATTTAATATAATATTAGCTGAATGGTTACTCCATTGCCCATCTTTCATTGTTCTAATTAATAAGGATGCTAAATCATGAATATGGGTGTCTAGTATGCAATAATCAAAATCAATTATATTAATATCCCCACTTTTGCTTATTAAGACATTATGATGTGCATAATCATGGTGACAGAATCCCCTCTTAATCACTTCTTTATTCATTAATTCAATATATTTATTACTCTTTATCTCTTCTATTGCTCTTTTCCCTCTTTCTATTTCTTCATCTATTGATTTTAAATATATTTCATCAAATTTTGATCTATAAGCTTTTTGATAAATTCTCCTTTTAAAATCTAAAATTTCTTCACATCTAGTTTCAAATACCTTTATCCAAGAAAACCAAGCAATTCTAGGTCTCATATTACAGTTTAAGGTAAATCCTTGGCTACAATTATGAAATTCACCCAAAGTTTCAGCTGCTAACTTTAATTCCATAAAGTTTTTGTAGTTACAACTTTTTGAGTCTATCCATTTGTTTAAATAAGCAAAATTATTTCCTAGGACTATATATTCTAAATTATCCTTAGTATTAATTATTTCTGGTATCTTTTTAAAACCTCTTCTTTTTAAATGATTTATTGCTGAAAGAATAAAATAAAAATGAGGATACTGATATTTAATTACTTTAATACCATAATCCCCATCCTTTGTTTTTATCTTATAGCTATTTTTAACCTTCTCTATAGTTTCTATTTCTATTAAATACTTATCCTGAATTTCATTTTTTATATATGAAATCTCCATAGGCTTCTCCTTATGATTTATTCTATGTTATTATATGGTCTTACTTATTTTATTGTGTTTATATCATAGAATTAATTAACTAATAATATCTATAATATAAAGGATAATTTTAGGAGGATTACTATGAAAATTTCCATAGATGCTAGAGGAATAAATTTATATAACGGAACTGGTATAGGAACTTATACTGAAAATTTAGTTAAAGAATTACTTAATATAGATAAAGAAAATGAATTCACTCTTTTTTGGACCGGAAAAAACTATGAAGAATATAAAAAAGATAATTGTAATATAGTCTTTACTTCTAGTAAGCATGGTAACTTTTATGAAAATTATTATTTCCCAAGCTTTATAAAAAGTAATAATATAGACCTTCATCATATTCCACAAAATGGAATGGGCCTTTGTAATAGCTATGATACAAATTCTGTTGTAACTATTCATGATTTAATTCCTTATGTATTACCAGAAACCACTGGCAGAGGATATTTAGAAAGGTTTTTAAGAACTATGCCAAATATAATTGATAAATCAAAGGGAATTTTAACTGTATCTGAGTATTCTAAGAAGGATATATTGAAATTTTTTAATCATATTCCTGAAGAAAAAGTACATGTTACACCTTTAGCTGCAAATTCTAATTTTAAGCCATTAGAGAAAGATATCTGTAAGAAAAGCATACAAAAAAGATTTAATTTTTCAAAAGACTATATTTTATACATAGGTGGATTTAGTTCAAGAAAAAATGCTAAGGATTTAATTTTATCCTTCGATAAAATTTATAATGATTTAGAAAAACCTTATGTACTACTTTTAGCTGGATCAGTTAGAGATGAAGGGAAAAAACTTTTAGATTTATCTAAAACATTGAAATATGGAGAAAATATTATCTTTACAGGGTTTATAGAAGATGCCTTATTACCTACACTATATAATGGAGCTGAGGCTTTTGTTTATCCTTCCCTATATGAAGGTTTTGGATTACCACCATTAGAAGCTATGTGTTGTAAGACACCTGTTATAACCTCAAACGTAACCTCCATACCTGAAGTTACTGCTAACTCGTGTTTATTAATAAATCCACTAAATAAAGGAGAATTAGAAGAAGCATTAGTTAATTTACTAAATAATCCTGATTTAAGAAATACGCTATCTAAAAAAGGCTATGAAAGAAGCCTCCAATTTTCATGGAAAAATACTGCCATAAAAACTTTAGAGGCTTACAAAAAAATATACACTTCTTAATTATTATATATATCATTTAATATTTCTTTTAACTTATCGTAATTATTAATTATTGGAGCCCGTTCAACTATATTAACCATTATTAAGAATGGGCTATTTCCATTTATATTATTACTATTAATTTCATTTTCTTTAACATTTAATGAGTATAAAGAGCTTGGAAAGAAACTATTAGCCAAAAGTTCTTTAGCTAATAAATCTTTATTAGTAGCTGCAAAAGACATAAATTCTTTAATTGTTTCTCTATTTTTTCCAGCATTTAAGGCTACTAAGCTTTTCCCTCCTATATCATATAATTTATTTTCACCGATTTTATAACTAGGTGGATTCTTACATAACCATCCTCCTAATTCATTTCCTTTAATAATATCTCTATAAAAATCTAAAGATGCTATTCTATATAAATAATTATTATCTTCAGTAATAAACTCATCTTTATATATATTTTTTATTTCTTTTAATATATCTTCTTTAGTATAAATATTTTCTTTAGAGTCTACTAATTGAGAAGTCATTAATAGTTCTATATTATTTATATCCTTATTTGAGAATACATTAATTTCACCAGAACTTTTAGTTTTAATTTCAATACCTATTTTCACTAAGTCATTCCAAGTATTTAATTCTGAAGCTTCATATCCATACTTATTCAAAATGTCATTTCTAACATATAATGCTATTGGATTAGATTCAAATGGAATTCCATAATAATCATCATTAATTTTAACTTGTTGTAGTCTATTATCTTTAAAATTTTTACTATATGTTTCAATTATATTTTTATTTTCTTCTAAAAAATCTATCTTTTCTTTAATCTTCTCTATTTCTATAAAGTTTAATTCTACTATATTGGGCCAATCTTTTTCATTTAAATTTAGCATTTTATCTAAAAAATTTTCATTTCCTATGTTTATAACCTTTATATTAACTTTTCTATTACTTTCTTTAAAGTCATTAGCAATGTTAAGAAAATAATTATAATTTTCTTCATCTGCCCACACAACTATATCACCTTTTAAATCTTCTCTATTTGACTTAATTAATATTAAATTTATAGAAAAAATAACAAAGAACCCAATTAGTAATAAAATACTTGCTTTTTTCTTAATTTTCATCCTCTCACATCCTAACCTTAAATAAATTATACACTATTTTTTTATTATTTTTAAAATAATAAACTTTGATTTTTATAAATTAATATAATATAATAATCTAATATATAGATTTTAAGATAGGAGATTGATATGCATATTGATAGTTTAAATTATTTTTTTCAGGTTGCTAATTCCAAAAGTATTTCAACTGTTGCAAAAAATGCGCATATTTCACAATCTGCACTTAGCCAGCAAATTTCAAAACTAGAAAACAAACTTAATGTACAACTTTTTAATAGAACAAATAAAGGAGTATCTTTAACTTCTGAAGGTGAAATATTATTCAAATATGCTGAATCAATATTAAATTCTTATAATAAAATGCAAGAAGAATTATTGAATTCTATAAACAAGAAAAAGTATGTATCTATTGAAGCCGTTGAATCCATAGGATTAACACTTTTACCTATGGCTATTTCTAAGTTAAAGAAAAACTTTTCTTCTTATACAATTAACCTTAACACCTTAGATTGTTGCTCAAAGGCTAATTTATCTAACAATTTATGTGATATTTTTATTTGCTATACAAAACCTGAAAGTACTAATAACTTAAATACAAAACTAATTGGTTATGATGAAATACTTTTAGTAGCTAGTAAAAACTTCCCAGTTAATTCTATAAAAAGAGATGAAATTTTTGATCTTCCTTTAATATTATCTTCTGATAAAAACTGCTTAAAGGATTTATTATGTAATGAATTTAATTATAGCAATAAAATTTTTGATTCTTCAAATATCTTATATAGTACTAATTCGTATTTTTCTGCTTTAAAAGGTGTTTCTTCTAGTAAAGCTGCTACTTTTATTCCTGCTAGTATATATAATAATTATAATTCATTACCCGATATTAAAATAATCAAAATTAATGATTTATCTATTAAACTTCCAATATATATTAATTATTTAGATTCATTTTATAAGATTCACTCTGAATTTGTTAAAACTTTAAAAAACACACTAAAGGGTTACTTAAATTAAGTAACCCTTTAATATGTCCTTTTTAATAACCAAGTAGCAATTTCTTTTAATACAACTTTATAATTGTTATTTGGTAATTTATCTATGCCCTTAAAGCACTTATTAACATATTTTTCAGCTAATTCCTTAGCCATCTCTATTCCATTATTAGCTCTAACTAAGTCAATAATTTCAATTACATCATTTTCATCGTAATAGTCTTTTCCCAGAACATCCTTAAATGCACCTTTATTATTTCTATAAGCATAAATTAAAGGAAGAGTATAAATACCTTGTTTTAAATCATTTGCTGCAGATTTCTTAATACTTTTATCGTTACCTTCATAATCTAAAATATCATCTATAATTTGAAATGCCATTCCTAAATTATGACCAATATTTCTAAGCTCCTTAGCTACTTTTTCTTCTGCATTGCATTCTGCTGCTCCTAAATATAAAGATATTGAAAATAACTCTGCTGTTTTTCCAGATATTCTACTTAAATAATCCTTAATTGATAATTTCATTGAAAATCTTGAATTTAGCTGATTTACCTCACCCATACAAATCTTTGACATGGCTCTAGAGTCAACTTTTATTGCTTGTAAGGATTCATTTGTTGCTAATATTTTAAAGCATACACAAAAAAGATAGTCTCCTATATATACAGCATAGTCCTTTCCATATTTAGACTGAATAGTTTCTCTTCCTCTTCTAAGCTTTGAGTCATCTATTACATCATCATGAACCAAAGTTGCCATGTGAAGCATTTCTATTACTGCTGCAGTAGGTATTGCCTTGCTTTTATCATTATCACCGAATTTTGATCCTATTAAAACAAAAGCTGGTCTTAGTAATTTACCACCTGATTCAATTAATTCCATTATAGATTTCTCTATTTTCTTATCTTTACATTTTACATTTTTCTTCATTAAATTTAGTACTTCAATAAGCTCTTGTTTTATTTCAGGATATTTATTCCAAACATTATCCATTTTTATTCCACCTTCTTAGTGATTAAAAATCATATATTTATTCTCAATGCATAACTATTTAGCTTTTGAACATTGGAAGTTTCTTTAAGTGTGCTACTGCATAGTTAGCTGTTATACCTATAAAAATACCCGTTCCTATTCCTATAATTGATAATACAGGTAGATATAACATAACACCTATGTTTCTTACTATTAATGAAGCAATTATTAATTGTCCTACATTATGGAATATAGCTCCTGTTGAACTAACCCCAATAATGCTAACCTTATCTTTAAATAATTCTTTTACTAACACCATTGAAAGAAAACTTAATATTCCACCAGCCGCACTATACATGAATGAAGATAAATTTCCTCCAAACATAGTTGATAAAGTAAGCCTCAAAAATAATACTAAAAAAGCATCTTTTTTATTGTCTAGAGTATATAAAGCAATTACAGTAATTAAGTTTGCTAATCCAAGCTTTGCTCCTGGTGTTATAAATGGTACAGGAATCATACGCTCGATTATATGCAAAACTAATGCTTGAGCTACTAGTAATCCTATATATACTATTTTACTAGTTTTTTTCATAGTTTCTCCTTAATATGATAATATAATATCATCTTCTGCTCTTCCTTTAATTTCTATCATAACCTTATGAGGAAGACATACTAAACTCTCTCCAGCTTTTTCAATATATTCTGGATTCATACAAACTTTATCTGGACAGTCAGCTTCTATTATACCTATCTTATTATCTTTTATCTTAATAATATTAACTCCATACTTAGTTTTTACCTCTATGGTTTCTTCGCCTTTATGTTGTGCTAAAGGAATAGTTTTATATAACTTACCAGAAACAGTTATTTCAGCATAGGTATTACTAAATCCCTTGCCAACTGATGCTCCTAATATAATTTCGGGTAAAAATGACAGTATCATCAATACTGCTATTATAACAAAATCTAACTTTTTAAACATAATACTCATCTCCATTATAATGTAATTAATTGAATTCCCATTATAATTTTACAATTTATAAGGTAGAGTAAACTAACTCTACCTTATAATACTTATTATACATATATATTAAACTAATTTCATCATTATTTTACATCTAAATATATTGGTTTTTTCTTTCCATGCCAGAAATTATCTGCCAATTTTGTTATCCAAGGCATAATGTAGTAATCAAGACCAAATGTTCTACCAGCTCCACTCATTAATGCAATTGAACCAAAGAAATACCATAATATATCCCATCCAGCCATAGCACATAAGATAAAGTTAATTACCATACCTGCTGAAACTGCACTCCAGATAAATGTAAATAATCCAGCTATTAAGCATAGACCCATTCCTATTTCTATTAATACAACGATTCTTTGGAACCAAACAGCTACTTCTGGGTTTGGCATCATAATTTCCATTATTGCAGAATACCAACCTGGAATTTCTTTAAATATTGGCGTAGCCCATTCTGTTGCTGCTTCACCAGCACCTGCAGCTGAAGCACCTGATGTAGCATCTTGTAACCATGTAAATGGCATCTTTACATTACCAGCTTTAGTCCAGCTATCAGCACCAATTTCTATGCTCTTAAAGAAGCCCTTAATACTATTAGCATCCCACATCTTATCCCATGTAGATTCTCCTAGTAGTTTCTTTAAACCTTCAATTAACCATAAGCAACCTATATATAATCTTAATGGTACTAACCATAATCTATTTCCCTTAGATGATAAATGTCCTCTCATTACAGATCTTCTATCTTCCATTGTAAAGAACTCATGTTGTAAATAATTATATACAGCATTAATATTGTTTACTCCCCATAAGTAGTACATATTAACTAAATGTTTCATTATCATTGCAAAGAATCCTGATAATTTTATTCCACTTAAGTTAGCAACACAATATCTTCCACCAATTGATACCATAAAACCATGATATTTCCCTTGGAATTTTTCCATTTCTTTATTTTCCATTGAAGCAATTATATTTTTAACTGCAGTATTAGCTGTTTGTTCTGCTGCTTCAACTATTTGAGGAGTACCTTTACCAGGTTCTTCTTCAAAGTAAGCCATATCTCCTACAACAAACACATCTTTCTTTCCTACAGCTTGCATATATTCATTAGTTTGTAATCTTCCTGCTCTAGCTGTTTCTAATCCATACTCTTTAGCATCTTGATTTCCTTGAATTCCACAAGTCCATATTAAAGTTCTTGTACCAATTTTTTCTCCACTCTTTAAAGTTATATTATCTTCACTAACTTCTACTATAGGTGAATTCTTTAATATTTCTATTCCATGTTTAAGCATGTACTTTTCAGCCTTATCAGCTTGTTTTCTATCTAACATATTTAAGATAGTACCCATAGCTTCAACTACTTTTAAAGTAACTTCACTTTCATCTACATTATACTCTCTTGCTAATCTGCTCTTCCATTCTAGAAGTTCTCCAGCCATTTCTATACCAGTAAATCCTGAACCTGCTACTATAAATGTAAGCATTTCTTTTCTCTTAGCAGCATTTCTTTCAAGGCTTGCCTTAGCAAACATATCTTCAATGTGATGTCTTATTCTAAGTGCATCTTCAAATGACCATAGAGTAAATCCATTTTCCTTTACTCCAGGAACACCAAAGAAAGCAGGTTCACTTCCTGTACCTATAATTAGATAATTGTATGAATATTTTCCATTTGTGGTTTTTACAACTTTATTATCTGTATCCACTTTTTCTATAAAATCTGTTACAACTTTAACCTTTGATTTGCCGAAAATTTTACATAATTCAACTTGTACTGATTCAGGGTGAACTCTTCCCCCTGCAACTTCATGTAACTCTGTCATTAATGTGTGAAATGGATTTCTATCTATTAAAGTTATTTCCACATCATCATTTTTCTTATATTTCTTGGCTAATTTCTTTGCAGCATGGACACCACCATATCCTGCACCAAGAACAAGTATCTTGTTTTTTGACATGTTGAACCCTTCCCTTCATTTAAATAATTCTAAAATAGCATATCTAATTCTATACACTATTTATTAATATGTCTATATAATAAAAAATATTTTTTGTTGTTTTTTTAACAATATTTTTTGTTGTTTCTCTTAAACTTCTTTCTCTAAAACCCTTATATTTCCTAAGGTAGAGCCAATTACCCACCATTATTTACTATTAGTTTTTCTTATATATCATAAGTATTTCGAATATCAATTTTGTTTAATTTTGTGTATAATGAATTAGTGATTGAAAACAATTCAACATATTTTAAATAAGTTTAAGGGGGATTTTCTAATGAAATCAAGAAGAGTTATAAGCTTATTAGCAGTTGCTGCTTTAGCTACTACTGTATTTGTAGGATGTGGTAATAAAGAAGAAGCTAAAGAAGCAGGATTAAAGAATGGCACATACAAAGCTGAATCTGAAAAAGACGAAAGAGGCTATGTTGCTTCAATAGAAATAGAAGTTAAAGATGGAAAAATTGCTACAGTTAAGTACGATGAAGTTGGAGAAAAGGGAAGCAAGTTAGCTGATGCTGACTACAATGCAAACATGAAAGCTAAAAGTGGTACAAACCCAGAAGAAGCTTTCCCAGCTTTAGAAAAAGCTTTAGTTGAAAAGCAAGATGTTGCTGGTGTTGATGTTATAACAGGTGCTACTCACACTACAGAAAAATTCAAAACTTTAGCTGAAGAAGCTTTAGCAAAAGCTAAGTAATATTTATTATTAAGATAAGGACTTTAGGCTCTCGCCTAAAGTCTTTTGTTATTTTTTATTTTTTTACTTATAATAATATTATTATTATTAATTAGGAGGATCTTTATGTCAAAAAAAATACTAAAAAATCTTGTTTTTTCATTTTTGTTGATTTTTTCCCTTTCTCTTTTATCTGGCTGTTCGAAAAATAACACAACCTCTGAGCCATTGTCAAAAAGTGAACTATTAATGGGAACTGTAGTTACCGTAACTCTTTATGACAGTAATGATGAAGAAATTTTAAATAAAGTATTTAATAAAGTTAAAGAACTTGAATCTACTTTAAGTATTAATGAAAATGGTACTTTAGTAGATAAAATAAATGAAGAAGCCGGTATAAATCCTGTAAAGGTAGATGAGGATACGTATACTGTTGTGAAAAAAGGTATAGAGTACTCAAAGCTTTCAAATGGATTATTTGATATTTCAGTAGGTCCAATAGTAAAGCTTTGGAATATAGGCCTTCCTGAGGCTAAAGTCCCAACTCAAGAAGAAATCCATGAAAGACTTCCTTTAATTGGCTATAATGATATTGAACTTAATGATACTGATAAAACTATTTACTTAAAAAGAAAAGGTATGATTATAGATTTAGGTGGTATAGCTAAAGGATATACAGCTGACGTAATTTCAGATATATTAACTGAAGAAGGTGTCAATAGTGCTATTATAAACTTAGGTGGAAATATATTTGCTCATGGTAAAAAACCTAATGGAGATGAATGGAAAATAGGCATTCAAGATCCATTTTCTGAGCGTGGTGGTATTATAGGTACTCTTGTTACTAGTAATAAATCAATAGTTACTTCTGGAATTTATGAAAGATATATTGAAAAAGACGGAGTTAAATATCATCATATTTTAAGTCCTAAAACTGGTTATCCATATGACAATGAAGTTGCAGGTATTACTATAGCAAGTGATAAATCTACTGATGGAGATGCATTATCTACTTCAGTATTTGCTATGGGAGTTGAAGAAGGCATGAAATTTGTTAATTCCATAGATGGTATAGATGCTATATTTATAACTAAGGATAATAAAGTTTATATAACTGATGGAATAAGAAATGTATTTACTTTATCTAATAGTGATTTTACCTTAGTTAATTAATACTAATGAATTTAATAAGTATATAGTAATAAAAGAATGTAGGATTAAGGAATAAACTCATTAATCCTACATTCTTAATTATTTATTTTAATTTGTGAATCATGCCTTGTTATCTTTAAGGCTAATAAAATTGCTAATATACCAGAAGTAAGTTTTACAATTATGTAAATAAAGGATATTTCTCTTGCTTCTGTAACTACATAAGCAAGTTGTCCACCAAAGACATAAGCCCCTCCTACCGAAAAAGCTGAGCATATAACCTTTCCTCTATTATCTAATTTATTAAAATCAGTAAAGACTATAACTGCTGAAGCTAAACTTCCTATTAATGCTGTAACAGAATGTGAGTTTATATCCATAATATCTCCTAATTTTTTAATTAGCTTCTTAAATACCCTCTGTACTACTTCTAGCATTACATTTGCGCCGCATAAAAAAATTGCTATTTTACCTATAATAGTAATTGCTTCTTCTAAAGGTAATAAATTTTTAACTACCTCTATTCCTGTAATTGATCTTATTCCTTGAAGGCCTAGTCCTATTATTCCTATAATAAAAATAATTTTTGCAAGGTACTTAAAATATTTTATCATTGTATTAGGAATTTTATTTAACGCTATAATTATTAAAAATGATATTAAAATTATAGGTATAATACTTTTAAAAATAACTATTATCGGCATTCTTAGAAGCAATCCCCCTAAAAACAATCCTATAGGTAATGTTACTATTCCACATAAAATTCCCTTACATAATATATCTATATTTTTTTCTTCTACTATACCTAAAGCTAAAGGTAATGTAAAACTTATTGTACATCCTAACATAGATGATATTAAAATTCCTGAAAAATAAACTTCTAAGCTATTGTTAGCAATAGCTTCTGCAATTTTATATCCCCCCATATCTACAGCAATAATAGAGGATGAAACTATACTTGGAGCAAAAAAACTCTTATTTAATATTGGAATTATATATTTAGTTAAAAAATCTGAAATTATTGGTGTTATTGAAAGTATTCCTAGCATTGATAAAGCCAATGACCCCATACTTTTAATCCCACTTTCTATTCCTTTACTTAACTTAAGCTTTCCACCAAATACATAATCTAAAATACCTAAAATAAAAAATATACCAACTATATATATAACTATCTTTTCCACTTCTAATACTCCTATTTTAAATAATATTATTTTATCAGAATTTTAACAAACAAAAAAGGGGCTGTTGCAACAGTCCCTTATTTGTTATTTATTTTTTAAAATTAACAATTGCAGCAACCTTGACCATGATCTCCAGGTTTATTATCACAATGTTCTGGCTTTCCTATACACTTTCCATTATATGAAGATGTTTCTAACTCTGTATATTTTATTACGATATTATCTTTGTAAATCTTTAACATATATTTTGTATTTGGACATAATGGTCCTAATAAGAATTGTCCATGACAATCTGTGAAAGTGTGAGTTAAAGGATAAGGATACCTATATCCATCTACTACTTGTAATAATTTTACTACTGCATCTACTACAGGCATTCTATTGCAGTCTAATACTGTTCCAAATATAACTGATCTCTTTTCTTCTGGTAACTTAACTATTGCTTCAATTTGTTCATTACATCCTGTCTTTAATTCACATGATGTTATTCTTCCGCTCATAACTTTGCCTCCTAAGTTTTGAATTATAAGTTTTCTTATTTATAATATAGTTTATTCTGATAACATCAAAATGTGATTTATAAGTTATATTTTTATTTCAAAAAAAGACTAGTTTCTATGTAAGCTTTACTTTTCATAAGTGAAAGTTTAACATTAACTAGTCTTTTCTTATATTAACTTTTTGCTTCTAATTGTACATTAAAGCTCTTATTTTGGCCATTTCTAACTACTTCAACACTAACCGTATCTCCTTCTTGTTTACTGTCTCTAATAGTTTTTAATTCTTCAAAAGTTTTAATTCTCTTTCCATCGAATTTAATTATTAAATCTCCGCCTTGTAATCCTGCCTTTTCTGCTGGTGAAAATTCTGTTACTTGAACTATATATAAGCCTTCATCCATATTATATTGCTTACCAAGTTCTGAATTAATTTCTCTTATTGATATACCTAAGTTTAATATAGGTTTAGACAATGCTTCTATTCTATCTTTAATTGAATTTATTGGAATTGAAAATCCTATTCCCTCTACCTCATCGGATGCAATCTTCATATTATTAATTCCAACTACTTCACCCTTGGTATTAACTAAAGGTCCACCACTATTACCAGGATTTATAGCAGCATCTGTTTGTATTAAGTTTAATTCCACTCCAGAACTTGTTTGAACTGCTCTATTTGTTGCACTTACAATTCCTGCAGTAACTGTTTGACCAAATTCTTTAGATAAAGGGCTACCAATTGCTATAACTTGTTCTCCTGGCTTTAAAGCATCTGAGTTTCCTAATTCAACTACTGCTGGAACTTTAATATTATCATCACTTATTTTTAACATAGCCACATCTTGATTTTCATCATAATTAACAACTTTTGCATTAGCATCTGTACCATCAGATAAAGTTACAACTACTTCCTTAGCCCCTTTAATTACATGATAATTAGTCAAAATATAACCATCTTCATTTATTATAAAACCTGATCCAATTCCACTTGTTTCTTTAGGTATAATGCCACTATAATCAATAACACCACTAACTGATACAATAACTACTGCTGGAGCTACCTTATCAAATGCTTCACTAGCTGTTAAGGCTTCTGAAGTAGTACTGAAGGTTTGAGGATTTGGAGTTATAACTTTATTACTTAACTTATTAATATAGCTTTTCATTACATAATAGGTACTCCCTCCACCTATTGCTCCACCTAATAATCCTGCTATTACTGCTAATGCTATAAATTTAAATGCTCCTTTTTTTCTTTTTGCCTTTGGTTTGTTTGAAATATCATTTATTGGATGAATATAAGATTCTTTTTCGAAACTTTGCTCTTCATTATTGCTTTCCTCATTTGTTAGTGATTCATTGTCACTATTTACATCTTCAAATTTTTCTACATCATATATATTATCTTCATTCATTTGAAAAGCCTCCTAAAATATTTAATAATTCCTTTTACAATTATTAATATAACCCTTCTATGTGACAATTATATGACATATCTCTAACAAATTTAATTCGAATTATTTTTTTTCTCTAATCTTTCTATTTCATTTGCTTGTTTTATAACTTGCTTTATACCAGTTATTACTGTATCAGGATGATACATAGAAATAATATTCTCTTCATAATCTATATTATAAATTTTTGTTAATGCTTCATCACCTAGTTTTGATAAAACTTCTTGTCCAGGTTTAGCTATTAAGTAGTAAGGCTTTCCAGAAAATACTCCCTCTATCTGACTAGAATTGCTACCGCTTGTTATATTTTTATACTCGTTACTTACGGCTTTATTATAGCTAGACTTTGTTCTATGCTCTTTAAACTCTTCTAAGTCTCTATTATCAAGCTTATCTTCAAACTCATCTGTATTTATCGATAAGTTAAGCTTATCTAGTAATGTTGTAAGTCCTATTTCTGAACCAATACTTTCTATATTTATTCTAATCCTATCAAATATTAAGCTTCTTTTATATTTATCACTATTAATTTCATCTTCAACTAAAGGATTCACTAAAACAACACCAGCTACTAAGTCAGGATAAGCTTTAGCAAACTCTGTTAACACAAGACTACCATATTCTTCTCCAACTAATATGTATGGTGAAGGTACAGCAGCTTTTCTTAATAGTAGTCTTAAATCTTCAGCCTGTTCCTTAGGAGTTCTTATGGCTCCACTATCGCTGAATCCATATCCTCTTCTATTATAAGTAAATGTAGCTACATCAACATTATCTGATAAAAGCTTATCAGAAATTTCATTCCATTGATTTAAATTTGTCCCTATATTTCCATCAAAAACTACAGTATATTTACCTTCTCCATCTATTCTATAATCTAATCTTTTATCATCTACTCTTACATAATCTACTCTTTCCTTTAATGTTTCTCTTGAAATAAAGTTACTTATTCTTTGAAATATAAAACCAACTAATAACAATGATATTATTATAGTAATAATCTTTTTAGCTTTTTCTTTTGGGTTTAACTCTTTTTTCATATTTACTTTATAAAGTCCATTTGAATGTGGTAAAAGTTTCACTTATGCTGTCCCCCCCATAGATTATAACTTTAAGTTCGGTTTTGCATTAATATTTAAAGGTGCTTCTAATCCCTTAACAAAATTGAAATAAGCTGCACTTCCTATCATTGCTGCATTATCTGTACATAATATTTGTGATGGAAATAGTACCTTTATTCCTTCTTTAGATGCTGCATTTATTAAAGACTCTCTTAATGCAGAGTTTGATGCAACCCCTCCTGCAATAGCTATTTTATCTACATTCTTTTGTCTACATGTTTTTAATACATTTTGCTTTAATACTTCTATAACTGCCTTTTGGAATGAAGCTGCTACATCTGCTTTATTTATTTCAACATTTTGCATCTTACACTTGTTTAAATAATTTAACACAGCTGATTTAACTCCACTAAAGGAGAAATCTAATGTATCATCATGGAAGTTTGCTTTTGGAAATTCAATAGCATTTTCATTTCCTTCTTTAGCAAGCTTATCTATTTTAGGTCCCCCTGGATATCCAAGTCCTAATGCTCTTGCAACTTTATCATAAGCTTCTCCAGCTGCATCATCTCTTGTTTGCCCTATAACTTCATACTCACCATAGTCCTTAACATGTACTATAAATGTATGACCTCCTGATACAACTAATGATACAAAAGGTGGCTTTAAATCCTTATGCTCTATGTAATTTGCACAAATGTGTCCTTCAATATGATTTACACCTACTAATGGCTTCTTTAATGAGTATGATAGCCCTTTTGCATATTGTAACCCTACTAATAATGCTCCTACTAATCCTGGACCATATGTAACTCCTATAGCATCTATATCTTCTAACTTAACATTTGCTTCTTCTAAGGCTTCTGTAACTACTCCATTTATAACTTCTATATGCATTCTTGAAGCAACTTCTGGAACTACTCCACCATACTTTTTATGAGTTTCAATTTGAGATGCAATTATATTTGATAAAACCTCTCTACCATCTTTTACAACAGCTGCTGAAGTTTCATCACAACTTGATTCTATTGATAAAATTAATTTACTTTCCATTATTTTTACCTCTTAATTTCTTCTTTCTATTTACTTACTAATATTGTGTAAGCTATCTAATTAATGTATATTAAAATAAAGCTTATAGCTTATTATATATTTCTTTAGTTCATTGACTATTATATAATGAATAAAAAAATTATTCATTATTTTTTATTAGAATTAATGGATTTTTAAGGATATATTTAGATAAAAAAGGAGTTTTTTAATGAATACATATGCTAAGGTAGTTGTACCAGGATCCCCTATAACAAAATCTAATTTCAAACTTCATAATAAAGATGGTAGAGCTATCCTTCCTAGTAATACAGGAAAATCACATGATAGATATGCCATATACGAAGAAAAAATAGCATACTACGCCAGATTACAAAATCCAAGTGTGGTATTTGAGGAATCTCTTATAGCTATATTAAAAGTTTACTATAAAAGTGAAAAAAGACATCCAGATACTGCAAACATAACTAAAAGTATTTTTGATGGTATTGAAAAAAGTGGCCTTATAGTAAATGATGCCCAAATAACAAGAATAATTACAGAAGAATTTTATGATAAAGAAAATCCTAGATTTGAGCTTGAATTCTTCGCTGAAAGTAAATATAAAATTTCATATTCAGTAGAAGAAAAAACTACACCTAGTGAAAAAAAGCTATACTCAAGTCTTAAGAAAAGTTCAACTTCTAAATTGCTTAATAATAGGATTCCTAAAGAGACAAATAAAAGTAATGAATTACTCTGTGAGTTCTGCAATAAAAGCGTTAAAAAAGAAAATATAATTAAAGGAAATGGTGGAAAAACTTTAATTTGTAGAAATTGTTTTAATAAATTATTTTAATTGAGGTGACTATATTGGATTCTAATAAATTTATATTTATAGGTGATAGTTTAACCTTCGGTTATGGAGTTCCTAAAAATAAATCCTGGATAGAAATATTTAAAAATTATTCTTTAACTTCTAATAAGAATATTTCTGTTATTAATAAAGGTATTAACGGGAATACTACAACAGATATGTTAAATAGATTTACAGAAGATGTAACTATTTTAAATCCCAAGTCAGTTTTCATAATGGGTGGAACTAATGATTTATTATCTAACAGACCATTAAACTTAATTCTAGATAATATTGAATTGATGTTAAAAGAAGCATTAACAAAGACTAATAAAGTATTTATAGGAATTCCTCCAAGAATACTAAAGGAAGATGCTTATAGATTATTTATGCCTTCTTCAACTTATGATTACTGTGAAGCTAATCTTCCTAACCTAAGAGAAGAATTAATAAGTATTTGTAAAAATTATAATGTTAAATATATTGATTTTTATAATATGTCTTTAGGAATAAATCCAAAGAAAATATTTGTAGACGGAATTCATTTTAACGAAGAAGGCAATAAGCTTCTTTTTTCTGAATTTATAAAAGCATTAAATTTATAATCTAAAAAATATAGGGAGCTATTGTAAAAGCTCCCTTATTAATAATCTAGAATACAACATATATAATTAATACAAATATTTTTTTAAATACTTAGCTACTAATTCTCCTACCTTATACCCATCTTCTCCACTTTTAAAAAGCTCTGTATCTCTAGTAAGTACACTTCCACAAGCAAATATTCCTTTTGCAGAAGTTTCATTATTATTAACTATAAGATTTCTTTTTTCATCAATTTTTATGTTAGCTTTTCTTACAAAAGCTATCTCTGGAAAATATCCAACAGTTAATATTAGAGAATCACAATCTATACTAAGTATACTTTTATCTTCTTTATTTTCTACATCGATACTTTCTATTCTTTCATTTCCATGTAATTCAACTACTCTACTATTTTCTATAATGTTAATATTCATATCTTTAATAAATTTTTCTGCTCTATCATTTAAGTAATTTTTATTAGATTTATCTATAATAGCCTTAACTTCAGCACCTTCTACTATTAGCCTTGTGGCTAAAATTAAAGACCAATTATTCTTACCTAATATAACTACTTTTTTTCCTGGTAAGTATCCATGCAAATTAATAAGCCTATGTGCAGAAACTAAAGTATATATTCCTGTATATTTGTGAATTGGTATATTAATATTACCTGTAAATCTTTCTCTACATCCTGATGCTATTATAATTGCCCCAGCTTTAATATCCTGTATTCCTTCATTAGGATTTACGTAAGTAACTATTTTATTAGTGGTAACCTCTAAAACCTCAGTATCAAGTTTGTATTCTCCACCATGAGCTTTAAATTCTCTAATAAGTTCACTACTTAACTCTGGTCCAGTAACATCCTTTCCTAAATAATACTTTCCAAAGCCCTCATTTATAAATAAATTTAAGTTTCCACCTAAATCACTATTTCTTTCTAGTAGTAATACCTTTTTAATTCCATGTTGAAGAGCAGAAACTCCTGCTGAAAGTCCAGATGCTCCCCCTCCAATTATTATTAAATCATATTGAAGCATATGTAACCTCCATTAATTTTAACAAAAATACATATATTATTATACCATAACTGGTAACTAAATATAATAATACTACAACCTAATATAACTTAAAACTAGTATTATTACTCATAATAAAAAATTAATAAAATCTTGTTTGATTTATAAAAACTACTATACTATAATTTAAGTATTGTTAACTAGAGAAAGGATTATGTGGGCTTAAATAATAGGCCCATTTTTTTGAGGTGAATATATGTTGAACAATATTTTAAAGACATTAAAAAGTAAACTTATGAATATCTTAAGCTTTGATGGACTAATTAGAATAATTTTATTTTTAATACCATTTATTTCTATAACATTAAAATGCATAGTATTTCAGGGCTTTGTAACTAGTAGTGATCCATATATTTTAAATTTTTCAAATGGACTTAGTTCAGCAAAACCTTTTATAAATTATTATTATGCCTTTATTTTAATATTCTTAAGCTTTTCCTTATTATTTAAAGGTAAAGGACGAGTTGTTTACTTATTTGTTATAGATATAATAATAACAGCACTTATCTTCCTAGATTTGGGATATTTTAGAGGCTTCTTAACAATGCCTTCAGCCTTATTATTAACCCAAACAGCTAACCTTGATAATATGGGTGGTACAATATCATCAATGTTTAGTAAGCTAGACTTCTTATTATTAATTGATTTTATTATCTTAGCTATTTATGTTTTCTTTACTAGAAAATCTTATACTAATGTAAAAAGAAGAGCACCTTTAACCTTCATAGTAATGATACTTTCTAGTTTATTATTTATAGCTTATGTACCTTTTAATTTACATATACTAAAAAATGAAGATGTTAAGAATGGATATATATTCTCAAATTATGATCCTACTAATACAGCTAGATATTTTTCTCCAATAGGATACCATATTTTTGATGTATATAACGTATATAAAGACTCTAAACCTTATGAGCTTACTGAAGAAGAAACTGCTCAAATAAATGAGTTTTTCCAATCAAAAGAAAACTTAGAAGATAATAAATATGCTGGAATGTTAAAAGGTAAAAATCTTATAGTTATTCAAGTTGAATCTTTAGAAAGCTTTATAGTTGGAAAAGAGGTTAATGGGCAAAAAATAACACCAGTTATGGATGAATTAATAAGTAAAGGACTTTACTTCCCTAATATTTACGAACAAGTAAATGAAGGTACAAGTTCTGATTCAGACTTAATGATTAATACATCAATGTTCCCATTAAGAAGAGGTAGCACTTTCTTTAGATATCCTTCAACAGAATATAATTCTCTTCCTAATTTATTAGAAGAAATGAATTATGATACTATAGCTATACATCCTGACAAAGGGTCATTTTGGAATTATGTAAATGGTCTTAAGGGAATAGGCTTTAATGAATTTATTGATTATTATTCCTTTAACATAGATGAAGAAATTGGTCTTGGAATATCTGATGAAAGCTACTTTAGACAAGTTGTACCAATGCTTAAAAACTTAAAAGAACCATTTTATGCATTTACAGTAACCTTAACTAGTCATGGTCCTTTCGACTTACCTAAAGAAAAAAGAGTTTTAAATCTAGATAGTGAACTTGATAAAAGTGAGCTTGGTGGATATTTTGAAAGTATTAAGTATACAGATGCACAAATAGGTGAATTCTTAAAGCAATTAGATAAAGAAGGCTTATTAGATGATACCGTAGTTGTAATTGAAGGAGACCATACAGGAGTTCATAAGTACTATAATAGTTCAATAGAAAAACTATCAAATAAGGAAGATTGGTATCTAGATAATGGTCATCATACTATACCATTTATAATTTGGTCAAAAGATATGAATGAAGGTAAAACTTTTGATACTATAGGTGGTCAAATAGATATTATGCCATCTCTACTATATCTTATGGGTGTGGATAATGAAAAATATATTAATACCGCTATAGGAAGAAACTTATTAAATACTAATAAATCTTTTGCAGTTCTTACTAATCTTGAAGTTGTAGGTGAAAATCTTACTGATGAAGAAAAGGAAATGTATAAACATATAGTTGATCTTTCTGATAAAATGATAAGAGCAAATAAAGCAACACTCAATAAAAATTAATTATATAATTTAGAATCATTTAGGTAATTTGTTCTAAATTACTAAAAATATATTATTAAAGAAGAAACCCCTAGAGAGTTTCTTCTTTAATTTTACATTCTTCAGTAGTTCACATTGAATTCACAAATTTATATTTAGTTCAAAGATAAGTCCATTAATATTTCATCATCAAAAACACCATTAACATTAAAATAATTCTTATGGCATCCTACTTTCTCAAATCCAAATTTTTCATAAAGTTTAATTGCCTTACTATTACTTGCTTTAACGCCAAGCTCTATATTTCTTATGTCATTATTTCTTGCAAACTCTATTAATTCAGACATTACTGCGCTTCCTATACCTAGTCCCCAATACTCCTTCTTTACAGAAATAGCAATCTCACTATTATGAGCTATTCTTTTTCTTCCTAGCTTTATTATTTGACCTACACTAACAATTTCATTAATGATTATTCCAATAATCATTAATGCATCTTTATCATTATTTAAGTTATTAAGATATTCTTTTTCTTGCTCTATTGAAAAATGAAACTCATTTTTCCCAAATAGCAAGTTATCACTTTCTCCGCCAACAGTATTTAAATATTCAATCATTTTTTCTGCATCATTTCCATTAGCTTTTCTTAATATTAAATTTTATCCATTTTTTAGTTTTATTTCTTTTAATTCTAGCATAAATAAAACTCCCCTTTTTATTATTTTAAAAGAAACTCAGCTTACACTGAGTTTCTAAATTATCTATTAACTTTTACACATTATTATTTCCCAGCTATGCTTAATCCTTCAACTCTTACAGAAGGACTTCCAACACTACTCATAGGGAATTTTAAATCAGATCCAACTTCAACTATGTTTTTTAATAAATCAAAGAAGTTTCCAGCTACTGTTATTTGTTCAACTGGGAAATCCTTCTTCCCCTCTTTAATATAGAATCCTTTTGCTGCTAATGAGAAATCTCCAGTTATTGAGTTTGCTCCTGAGTGTAATCCAGCAAATTCAGTAATTAATACACCTTCTCCTACCTCTTCTAATAACTCATCAAAAGATTTAGTTCCCTTCTCAATATAGAAGTTAGTTGGTGAAACTCCTACTGGTGAAGCATAAGAACTCTTAAATCCATTACCTGTAGATTTTGTATTACCTTTATAAGCAGTTTTTAAATTATGAAGTAATGTAATTAATTTACCTTTATGAATTATATCCTTTTTCTTAGTTGCTACTCCTTCATCATCAAATGGAACTGATGCTAACCCATTTTCTAAATGTGGATTATCTAGTAATGTAACCTTATCACTTGCTATAATTTCTCCTTCTTTACCCTTTAATAAGCTTAATCCCTTTTGTGCAGCATCACCACTAAATACTCCTGCAAAGGTTGAAAGAATTGAAACCATAGCTTCATTATTTATAATAGTTTTGTATTTACCAGATGGAATAGATTTTCCACCTATCCTTGACACAGCTTCATTAATTCCATCTCTTGCAATTTTCTTAGGATCTACTTCTTCTAATGCTTTTGCAGTAACGTATCCAAAACCATCATGCATATTTTCATTTTCTTTAATTATAGGTACCACATATGCAGTAAGTAAATTAGACTTGTTTTCTAAATTAAGTCCCTTAGAATTAATTATTCCATACTTTGAATTGCTATATCCTAATGCACAACCTTGAAAACTTACAACTCTACTATCTAAAGCCTTAGCTTCCTTTTCCATATTTAATGCTAAATCTATTAACTTATCAGCTGGAATATTTTCTAATGCCTTATAATAAGTATTTACTTTAGTATATTCCTTATCTCCTTCATAAATAAATTGAATATCTTCATTTTCAATAGCTAATGCACTTTCTTTAGCATTCTTAACTAGCATTTCTATAGCATCTTCATCTAATATTTCTGTATAAGAATATCCTATTTTATCATTTATTTTCCCTCTAAAAGATAATCCATAGGAAGTAGTTAAGTTATATTTTTCAACCTCTTCATTATAAACATTTATACTTAAACTTTCCCTATCTACATAATAAACTTCATACTCATCGAATCCATTACTTTTTGCTTTTTTAAATAGTTTATCTATAAATTCTTTTAATTCCATATTCCATTCCCTCCTATCTTCCACCTACTGTTATCTCTTTTACTCTAATCATAGGTTGACCTACATTAGTTGGGATACTTCCTGATATAGAACCACACATTCCTTGACCTTGCGCTAGGTTCTTACCTACCATGTCTATATTTAATAAAACTTCACTACCTTTACCAATAAGACTTGCTCCTCTTACAGGTTCTTGTATTTCTCCATTTTTAACTATATATCCTTCAGAAACTGCGAAGTTAAATTCTCCTGTTACAGGATTTACTGATCCACCACCCATTTTCTTTGCATATAATCCATCAGAAATTGATTTAATGATTTCTGTCTCATCATCATTTCCTGCAGCAATATAAGTATTTGTCATTCTTGATGTTGGAGCAAACTTATAACTTTGTCTTCTTGAACTTCCTGTTGCCTCCATACCCATTCTTCTACCATTTAATTTATCTATTAAGTATCCCTTTAATATTCCATTTTCTATTAATACATTCTTTCTAGTTTTATTTCCTTCGTCGTCAATATTTAATGATCCCCAAGCATTAGGTATAGTTCCATCATCTATTGCTGTAACTTTTGATGAAGCTATTTGCTTTCCAAGCATATTAGTAAATACTGAATTTCCCTTTGCTACTGCAGTTGCTTCTAATGAATGTCCACATGCTTCATGGAATATAACTCCACCAAATCCATTATCTATTGCAACTGTCATCTTTCCTGCTGGACAATTTTTTGCATGTAGCATAGTATGAGCAACTCTTGATGCCTCTCTACCATAATATTCAGGATCAATAGTATCAAATAATTCAAAGCCTTTATGTGCTCCTGGGCCTTCAAATCCTGTTTGGTTTTCTCCATTAGCAGAAGCAACTGAACTTATTGATAATCTAGTTCTAACTCTCTTATCTTCTGTTAATAATCCTTCTGTATTTGCAATTAAGATGTTTTGTTCTTTATCTAAATATCCTACTGATACTTGTGATATTTCATTATTATATTCCTTTGCTGCTTTATATCCTGTCTTCATAACATTGATTTTTTTATCTATGCTTACTGATGATGGTATATAAATAATTGGGTTATTATTATAAACCTCTTGTCTATTTAAAACTACACTTATATCTTCTTTTAATTCTCCAAGTGCTAAGGCTGCTTTTTCTGCAGTATCTAATAAAGAAGATAAATCTCTATTGTTAGTATAAGCATATATGCTTTTAAATCCCTTAAATATTCTTATTCCAATACCATGAGTCCTTCCTGATATTGAATTTTCTACTTTGCCATTAAGAATACTAATAGAAGTATTTATAGTATCTTCTTCAAAAATTTCTGCAAAGTCTCCTCCAGTTATTAAACATCTAGCTAAAACACTAGATAATATATCCTTTGATAACATAATTTAATCCTCCTTCATATATTAATTATTCGCTTATTACTCGCCCATCCTTGAAAGCTTTTGTCCATGTATCAACATAAGAACCTGTTGACCATTCTGCCATTATTACACTTTCACCTTCATTTAAATCTATACTTATTAGAGGGTTCCCATTAATACTTCCATCTTTTAATTCATATACAAATAGCTTATTGTTAAATATAATTATTGCAATTCTTCTATTTGGTGAAGTATATGCATCCTCTATAAATGGAAATTTTCCCTTTAAATCCTTCCATGGAATTAGTAATGTATCATAATTTAGAATCTTCTTATTTGGGTTTATTGTTAACCTAAAGTCATATCCATCTTCATTAGGATCATCTGATATTATTTTTCCTACTAAAGTCCATTTTCCTTCTATTCTCTTCATTGTAAAATTGGTATAATCCACATTATTACTTAATGAGTTTTGCTTCTCTAGTGATAAACTATCAAAAGCTTCATTAAAATCTTTTTCGTATTTTTGCTTTACTTCTGATGAATATATTTCATCTATACTTAGACCTTCATATGAATTAATATTATCGATAGGTATAGTTCTGTACATTGAAAATGAATTATTGAAATTCTCTCCTTCATATCTCTCAATTGAAATATAGTCATTAGAAACGAAGTTAATATCTTTATATGAATTTATTGATATATCACTTGTTATTCTACTATCTTCTCTAGCATCTATTGGCTTAGTTATAAAGTATTCATTATAAATACCTTTTTCATCAATTACTTTTTTTTCTATAGTCCATATACCATTTAATCTTGGAAAAATAATATTATTTTTTTCTAAGACAGGTTCTAGCTTATTATCTTTTAATGATATCCATAAAGTCCTATATCTTGAATCCTGATACTTTCCATCTCCCATATCTTTTCTAGGAGTTTTTAAAGCTAGCATTACACCTACATTACTATTATAATCTTCATCTACTATTTCCGCTTCCACTTTATTGTTAGGATCATCTATATTTCTTGGATTTATATCTTCTCTAATTAACTTTAGAATCATTCCAGAATAAAATAAATATCCATTATTATCATCTATAACTATAAATTCTCCTATTAAATTATTTGAATCTATTAGCGAAATTATATCTACATTATGAGATAAATCAATAACATCTTTTAACATAAGGTCTAATTCATAAGATAAAATATAATTTTTATCTACTACCTTTAGCTTAAAACTAGGCTCATGATATATCTTATTAAAAATAGAAATCTTACTACTTGATATACTAATTAAAGATTCTTTTTGTAATAATATTTCATCTTTATTCTCAATCTCATCATCAAAAATATTAATATCTACAACTTTCCATGTCCCTCTAATAGTTAAATTTTCATTATTAGGTGCTTTTATCGATTGTGTATCTTTTCCATTTACTTTACTACAACCAATATTAAATGTAAACATGAAAATTAATATCAATGAAAGAAATGCTTTCAATAATTTCATATTATTCCTCCTTATTTATTGGAATAATAACTTCAACCTTTGTTCCTATTCCTAATTTACTATATATATTGAACTCTCCATTATGAAGTTTTATTATTTCATCACAAATAGACAAGCCTATCCCATTCTTAGAATTTGAGTTTTTTCCTTTAAAGAATTTTTCTTTTACTCTAGGTAAATCTTCTTCTGATATCCCACAGCCATTATCTTCTATAATAAATTTAACTTTTTTATCATCATTTAATACACTGAATAATACATTTCCTCCAGCACCTGTAAACTTAAAAGCATTATCTAATAAATTTATAAAAACTTGCTTTAATCTATTACTATCTACTATCATACTTCCATTAGCTTTCTTTATAAATTTTAAATCAATCCCTTCTTTATTAGCTCTTGGTGCCATAAAAGATTCAATGTGATTAATAAATTCTAAAATACTTACTTCCCTTAAATCTAAGCTTACATTTTCATTTATAAGCCTTGAAAAATCTAGTAATTCTTCTACCATTAGAGAAAGTCTATCAGTTTCTTTTTCAATTATTTTAAACCCTAATTCTAAGGTTTCTTTATCTGTTTCTTCACAATTTAATGTTATAGTCCATCCTTTAATAGCTGTTAAGGGGGTTCTTAATTCATGTGAAACTTGTGAAATAAAATCATTTTTTAACTGCTCTCTTCTGGATATTTCATCAGCCATAAAATTCAATGTATTAGATAATTGACCAATTTCATTTCTACTATTAATCTTACTTCTTATACTTAAATTTCCATCACCCATTTTCTCTGCAACTTGATTTAAATATTTTATTGGATTTATAATACTATTTGCTAAAATTATACTTAATAAAAGACCTAGTAAAACTACTCCAATAGATATGCTTGAAAAAATAAGCATTATATTTCTTATAATCCCGTCAATCTCTTCTAATGAAGTAATAAACCTTATTATTCCTATTATTTCACCGTCAGTTTCTAGTGGGTATGATACTGCCATTATATTTTTATCATAATAATCTACTTTTCCAATCCACCTTGATGCATTGCCTTCAAGAGCTCTATCTATATCTGGAGCACTAATTAACTTATTATCCTTTATTCCAATAGAATCCATAAGTAAATTACCCTTAGAATCAAATATTTCTACTTGTGCATTATTTTCATTCCAAAAAGCATCTACATTATCATAAATATTTTCTATTAAGGACCTAGAGGAAAAATATTTATTATAAAAATTCATTGATACTTCTATTCTACTTTTTAAAATAGCTTCCATATTGTCATAATAATATTTTCTTATAAACACCATAAGTAATACATTTAATACAACAACAGTAGAAAAAATAATTATTACTATACCCTTTAATAACTGATTTTTTATACTTTTCATTCCTTTGATTTCCACCTATATCCTATCCCCCATACAGTTTCAATATACTTTGGTTCAGAAGGCTTATCTTCAATCTTCGCTCTTAGCCTCCTTATGTTTACATCTATAATTTTTGCATCTCCGAAATAATTCTTTCCCCACACTAAGTCTAATAACTCATCTCTACTAAAGGCTTTATTAGGATTTTCTAAAAATATTTTCATTAATAGATATTCCTTTGGAGTCACATCTATCTCACAATTATTTTTTAATATTTTTTGCGAGTAAATATCAATTAAAAATTCTCCAAGTTGTAATTTTTCTTTATCATCTTCTCCAACTCTTCTAAGTAATGCCTTTACTCTTAGCACTACCTCTAAAGGATTAAATGGTTTAATTATATAATCATCCGCCCCATATTCTAATCCCATTATCTTATCCATGTCCTGTCCCTTTGCTGTAAGCATAATAATACCCATTTCAGGAAAATTCCTTCTCAATTCACTACAAACTATAAATCCATCAATTCCAGGTAACATTACATCTAATATAGCAATTTTAGGTTTTTCCTTTTTTGCTAACTCTAGACCTTCTTCTCCACTAGCAGCTTCAATAACATTAAAATTATTTCTTTGTAAATTTATTTTTAAAAAGCCTCTTATGCTTTCTTCATCTTCTACCAATAAAATTTTATTCATTATGTAACCCCCTAAATTAAGTTTATTATACAATATAAATTATAACCTAAATATATCAATAAAAAGCTATATTAAAAACATTTTCATACTTTAAATGCTCTAATATAGCTTTTTATCTTATTTTAATGTTCTAAACTCAAATCCTTGAGATTTTAAATAATCTATTGCACTTTGCAAATATTCCACAGTTCCGCTTTTATTATCAGTATCATGCATAAGTATAATGGCAACATCCTGATTCCCCACTGTTTCTTTTAATTTATTTAATAATACTTCTTTAGGTAAATCTTTTGATTCAGCATCTCCATTTAATGAATTCCAATCTACTTGCCAAATATTTTTCTCTTGTAATACTTTGTCTAACTCTTGAGTTCCTTTCCAACTAGAATGTCCTCCTGGTAATCTGATTAATCTAGTATTAAAATCTTTACCTAATATAGATTTTAATAGCATATCATTCTTCTCTAAATCCTTCATAAAAGCATTTACATCTACAGTTCTATTAGGATAAAGTTGTGAATAATTATGAGAGTATCCATGACTACCTATAGCATGTCCCTCTTTTGCTATCCTCTTTAAAATCTCTTCTGATCTACTATTATTATCTATTGCTGAACCTAATACAAAAAATGTAGCTTTAATATCATTAATTTTTAATATATCTAATATCTTTTCTGTGGAATGTTCTGATGGTCCATCATCAAAAGTTAAATATGCTATTTTCTTGCCATCTTCTCTATAAAAATTCCATTTATACATTGTTTCTGGTAAAATCTTCGAAGCATCATCTGCATTAATATCATTTTCTAAAGTTATATATCCCGAATTGTCTAAATTAACTTCTTTATTTTCTATATTAATTTCTTCATTTTCTATATTAATTTCTTTATTTTCTATATTAACTATTTCTTTATCACTCTTAATTATTTTATGATTTTTATGATTTTTATAACGTTTAGCTATATTCTCTGTAGCTACTTTATTATCTGATTCATCTTCATCATATTTTGATATGTAAACTGAATCATTCTCATTATTATTAGTTAATGCTTCTACTTGCATATAACTATTTCCATTTGTAACTTCTAATTTTTCTAATATCATAAATGTAATGCTTGTACTCAATGCTAAAAAAATTAAAAATAATATCACTCTTTTTCTTACTTTTTTTATTTTTCGTCTTTTTATTACTTTATTATTCATTTTACATCACTATCTCCTAAAGGCTCTTCTTGAATTAATTATATAAAAATTAGTATCTTAAATCTTTACAATAAGTTGAAAAATAGTTACAAACATATTACATTCTTCGTATTTTTTACTTAACTCTTTAATTAATTAGTAGAAATAGCAAAAAAAGAGTTTTATAACAATAGACTAAAATCTATTCTTATAAAACTCTTTTAAATTAAAATGGCTCCGTGGAGAGGATTCGAACCTCCAACCTATCGGTTAACAGCCGAGTGCTCCACCATTGAGCTACCACGGAATATTTTATTTTCAGAGTG
>NZ_JBNPON010000011.1:0-73177 GCF_050315195.1 Clostridium sp. SGI.024
TAATGTTAATATAAACTAATAAAATATATAAATAATAATTTTATATATAATAAATAAGAAAATATTATTATTTCATATATAAATGGAGTTAATTTAGGTTATAATATATCATGTAAAGAATAAAAAAAAGTCGATAAAAATCAATTATTGTATTTATTTTAGTTGCATAAACTTAATTAAGCAAGTAAAATAAATAAGATGATAAAAAATAGTAAAAACTTATTAATGTGGTAAAAATAAAATTATTATAGTAAATAAAAAATGTATAATTCCACATAAAGTGGGACAACCCTTGTCCCGGTGGTGTTAAGGAGGAAACAACATGAAAAAAATAGCTATTTTAACTAGTGGTGGAGATGCTCCAGGAATGAATGCAGCAATAAGAGCTGTTGTAAGAACTGCTTTACATCATGGTATTGAGGTAATGGGTGTTCAAAGAGGTTATAGTGGTTTAATTAATGGAGAATTATTCCCAATGGATAGATCATCAGTTTCTGATATAATCCATAGAGGAGGAACTATACTAAGAACAGCTAGATGCCTTGAATTTAAAAAAGAAGAAGTTAGAGTTAGAGCTACTAAGATATTAAAAGCTTATGGTGTTGATGCATTAGTAGTAATTGGTGGAGATGGATCATTTACAGGAGCTAAGCTTTTATCAAAGCTAGGTGTTAAAACTGTAGGATTACCTGGAACTATAGATAATGATTTAACTTACACTGATTTTACAATTGGATTTGACACAGCTTTAAATACAGTTATAGATGCAATAGATAAAATAAGAGATACTTCTACTTCTCATGAAAGAGTATCAATAGTTGAAGTAATGGGAAGAGATTGTGGAGATTTAGCTTTATATGCAGGAATAGCAGGTGGAGCTGAATATATAATTACACCAGAAAAAGGTTTTGATAAAGATGAACTTTGCAGAGTAATATTAGAAGGAAAACAAAATGGAAAGATCCATAACTTAGTATTACTTGCTGAAGGTGTTGGAGGAGCACAAGAATTAGCAAAATATGTTGAAGGTGTTACAGGAATTGAAACTAGAGCAACAGTATTAGGCCATATTCAAAGAGGTGGTAGCCCAACAGTTACAGATAGAGTATTAGCTTCTAGAATGGGATCTAGAGCAGTTGAAGTTCTTATGGAAGGAAAAACTTCAAGAGTAATAGGTATAAAAAATAATGAGATAATTGATCAAGATATAGATGAAGCTTTAGCTTTAGAAAGAAAGTTTGATGAAAAATTATTTGATATAGCAAATGAAATCTCATCTTAGAATATAGAGACTTGATTTTTTACTCAAATATAAATATAAATTATTTAACGTTGACCCAAAAATTATTATATACTTAATTAAAGGAGTGTTATTAAATGAGAAAAACTAAGATGATTTGTACTATAGGACCAGCTAGTGAAAACCCAGAAATATTATCACAAATAATTGAAGCTGGAATGAATGCTTCAAGACACAACTTTTCACATGGTGATCATGCAGAACATGCAGGTAGAATAAACTTAGTAAAAGATTTAGCTAAAAAGTACAACAAAGAAATAGCTATAATGCTAGATACTAAAGGACCAGAAATTAGAACAGGAAAGTTTGAACCTAAAAAAGTTGAATTAAAATCAGGTGATGATTTTGTAATATATGCAGGTGGAGATGTTGTAGGAGATACAACTAAATGTTCAGTAACTTATGAAGGATTAGCAAATGATGTTAAACCTGGAGATACTATATTAATAGATGATGGTTTAGTTGGATTAAAAGTTGAATCAATTGAAGGTAATAAAATAAATTGTAAAGTTATGAATACAGGTTTTGTAGGAACTCATAAAGGAGTTAACGTTCCTGGAGTTTCAATTAAGTTACCTGCTTTAACAGAAAAAGATATAGCAGACTTAAAGTTTGGATGTGAAATAGGAGTTAACCTAGTTGCAGCATCATTTATAAGAAAGGCTGCTGACGTTGAAGCTATAAGAAAAGTTTTAGTTGAAAATGGTGGAGAGCACATTCAAATATTCTCAAAGATAGAAAACCAAGAAGGTGTTGATAATATAGAGGCTATATTAGAAGCTTCAGATGGTATAATGGTTGCTAGAGGAGACCTAGGTGTTGAAATACCAATGGAAAAACTTCCAGCAGTTCAAAAAATGATAATAGAAAAATGTAATAATGCAGGAAAACCAGTTATAACTGCTACTCAAATGTTAGATTCTATGATAAGAAATCCAAGACCAACAAGAGCAGAAGTATCAGACGTAGCAAATGCTATATATGATGGAACTGATGCAATAATGCTATCAGGAGAATCAGCAAATGGAGACTGGCCAGTAGAAGCAGTTAAAACTATGGCTAAAATAGCAAAAGAAGCTGAAAAACAATTAAATTATGAAATATCTACATCAAAAGCAAAGAGACATATACCTGCTATAGCAGGAGTTATTTCAAGAGCTGCTGCAAATGCTGCTTACGAATTAAAAGCTTCAGCAATAATTTCATCAACACAAAGTGGAGCTACTGCAGGAAGATTATCTCAATGCAGACCAGATTGCCCAATAGTTGCTGTTACTCCAGATGAAAGAGTAGCTAAGAAGTTAGCATTATACTTTGGAGTTTATCCAGTTGTTTCAGGAAAAATGGAATCAACAGATCATATGATGGAAGAATCAGTAAAGGTTGCAGAAGCTAATGGATTTGTTAAAAAGGGAGATACAGTAGTAATTGCTGCAGGTGTTCCAGTAGATAAGATCGGTGCAACAAACTTATTAAAGATAAGTGTAGTAGAATAACTAGTAGTTAATAAGTAAAAAGTAAGAAGTAAGAGTTAATAGTTAAAATTTAGATAATTGTGGTGCTAATTGATTAGCACCACAATTTTATTTTTTTAATAGGTATAAAATTTTAAGGTTATTAATTTAAAGAAATTATATATATTTTTTAAAGTAAAAATAGATAATTGAAAATTATTATCAAATAAACAAAAGAAAATAATAATATTGTTATAAATTAGTATAAAATTAGTATAAAAATAATATTAAAATAGATAATTAACAAAATGTTCATAATTATATTGATATAAGTTAAGTTATAATGTATATTATTAATTAAATAATGTAATAATATTATTATGGAATTAAATGGCAACTAATTCTGGGGTTGGGCATCATATGATGCCTTTTTTTTTATGTTTTTTTATGATATTATAAGATGAAACTTTAGAAATCATTAAACTTACAAGGTTTTAAGAGGTGGATAATTTGGTTGAAAAGAACAATGAATATATATTAGATATAATAAGTGTAGGTTATGAAGGTGAAGGAATAGCTAAGATTGATGGATATCCTATATTTATAGAAGGTGCTATTTTAGGAGAAAAAGTAAAAGCTTTAATAGTTAAGGTTAAGAAAAATTATGCTTATGGAAAACTATTAGAAGTAATAGAATCTTCTTCTGAAAGAGTGGAGCCTAAATGTAAGGTTTATAAAAGGTGTGGTGGATGTACAGTTCAGCATATGAATTATAAAAAACAATTAGATTATAAATTCGAAAGAGTAAAAGACTGTATATCAAAAATAGGTGGATTAGATAGCGCTTTGGTACAATATCCAATAGGTATGGAAAATCCAGAAAGATATAGAAACAAGGTCCAATTACCTGTAGGTATGGTAAAAGGAGAATTAAGTATAGGATTTTATGCACCAAGAAGTCATAATATAATAAATCTAGATACTTGTTTAATTCAAGATAAGATTGCTGATAAGGTTTCTAAGCTTACAAGAGAGTGGATGATAAAATATAATATATCAGCAGCAAGTATTGATGGAGTATTTAATAAAAATGGACTGATAAGACATGTAATGATACGTAAGGGATTTACTACTAATGAAGTTATGGTAGTTTTAGTATCAACAAGGGAAAAAGTTGATCATATAGATAAGTTTATAAATAGTATAAAAGATAATATAGAAGGTATAAAGAGTATTATCTTAAATGTGAATAAGGAAAATACTAATGTTATTTTAGGACAAAAGTGTATTACTTTATGGGGAGAAGATACAATAACAGACTACATAGATACTTTTAAATTTAATATATCTCCACTTTCATTTTTCCAAGTAAACCCTGTACAAACAGAAAATTTATATTCAAAAGCTTTAGAGTATGCAGAGTTAACAGGTGAAGAAACTGTTTTTGATGCTTATTGTGGAACTGGAACAATAACACTTTTCCTTTCTCAAAAGGCAAAGAAAGTTTATGGTGTTGAAATTATAGAGCCAGCTATTATTAATGCAAGAGAAAATGCAAGAATTAATAATATAGATAATGCAGAATTTTTTGTAGGTAAATCAGAAGAAGTAATACCACAATTAATAGAAAAGGGAATAGAACCAGATGTGATTGTTGTAGACCCACCGAGAAAAGGTTGTGATATTAAACTTCTAGATTCCATAGAAAAAGCAAAACCTAAAAGAATAGTTTATGTTTCATGTGATCCGAGTACTTTAGCAAGAGATTTAAGAATATTGGAAGAAAAGGGATATAAAACAGAGATTGTTCAGCCTGTAGATATGTTTCCTCATACAAGTCATGTGGAGACGGTCTGCTTGATGTCTAGAAAAGAGAAATAAATAGCGAAAAGTAGCGTATTTACGGGCTTTTTTGAGATTAAGCAATAGCTCATGAAAGTCCGTATTTCTTATATTGAAACATACCTACTGTAAAAACGGTCAGAGGGTTTAGGCTGCGGATTAGATGTCGTGGGTTGTGGCACTAGGATAGATGTTATCTAGGGTGCAAACTCAATTTGAGTGAGTGATTTAGATGTTGTCTAATCCGGCAACTCGACTGTTGGCAATATAGCAGGCAGTGGATTAGATGTTATGGAAGGAGGAGTTTACGTGGGTCAAATATTTGATTTTAGTGAAATTGAAAAGAGTGAGAAGACAATAAGGAAAACTTGGTCAGAATTTCGAGATGCTTTAGCAAATGGCATGTTTACCTATGATGAAATTGAAAAAGCAAAAGGTTACACTTTTTTGAAGGTCTACGATGATTTGTTTCATCAACATTCAGGAATTGAACATAAAACGATAAAAGTCAAAGACCTGAATGGTTTGTTGGTTGGTAGAGGCACTATATTAGGTGAAAAAGAAGCTCCTGATTATGAACGCTTTATCCCTAAAAAGGAGTTCATTAAAAAGGATAATAGATTCAGTCCTCCGGGAGTTGAATGGCTTTATTTAGCACTTGGGAATGAAGTTGATATCCATGAATGTTCGCAGGCAGAATGTAGAGCAAAAGAAGGAGATAGATTTGGGTTTTGCCATTTTTCTTTTGATGATAGCTCCTTAGAGTTAAAGCTAGTAGACTTAACAATTGCTGATGATATTTCATACGAGGAACTGAATTCTCGATTAGAGGAATATGGGCAAAAGCAAGTGAAAAAAGGGATAAAGGCCGCTAAGGCTCTAGGGTTTGTACCAAGGCATACTGTAAACGTGGATGAGTTTAAAAGGCTTTTTACAGAATGGGGCGTTTATACACATACCAAGTTGCTTTCGGAGCAGATATTTGAACCTTTAAGTGATACAGATGATAAAACATTAATGTATGCTCCGTTTCAGACAATGGCGCAGTATTATATTTCTCTTGGGTATTCCGGAATCATATATGGAAGTACTGTGTCGAGTGTAGGAAGAAATATTGTATTGTTTGATAAAAATGTGGCATATCCAATTGGTGCAATCGAAGATTATACTTTGAAGTAATTCGCGAAAATTACAAAGCCTATTATAGAAACAATAGGAGGTTCAAAATACATGGAATACATAGGAATAGGTATTGTCATAGCTGTAGCAATAGCAGCAGGCATTATCATCTATACAAAATTTAAGAAGTGTGACTCTATTTCATCAAACGATTTAGTACCGGGGACGTCAAAAGCTATAAGCGGAAAAGATGAGCTTGCTGAGATTCATCAGGAAAATGAACTTATTATTCAGATGGAGATGCTCCCAGTTGAAGCTATTGATGATGAAACTAAGCTGGTAGAAATTACAGATAGCAAAGTTCTGGCTCATGTTAATAATCTGGTTCCGGGACTAGCTCAGGCCGGGAATGCAGTCAATAATGCTGCGCAGGCTGTTCAAGCAGCGAATGGCGAAGTGTTATATCGTGCGGTTATTCCTGCTGGCGCCAAACTAACAAATTCTAAAGCAATGGAAGGTGCTGTTCGCGGTATCTATCATGGTGCTGATGGAATTAAAGGTCATGCCAATCTTGTGGCTGTAGAAGCACAAAAAGGAACTGCGGTTGTTGCAAATACTGCAGCAGCGGCAATGGGCGTTGCGTCAATGGTTGTTGGCCAGTATTACATGACTCAGATAAATGCTGAGCTGAGTGAAATCAGTGATGGTATTTCTCAGATACAGGATTTTCAGGATAATGAGTATCGCAGTAGAGTGTTTTCACTCGTGGCTCATGTAAAGAAGATTGCTGATTTTCAAACTGAGATTTTAGAAAATGATGAGTTGCGTCTTTCGAAGATTGCTCAGCTTGATAGTTTGGAAGAAGAATGTACACAGCTTCTTGGACAAGCCAATCTTACACTCGCAGGTTTCGCAAAGAAAACTGGTCTGGATTATGAAGCTTATGAGAAGGCATTAGGTAATGCACAGAACTGGTTTATGTATCAGAAGTCATTATTAGATGTACTTTACAAAATATCTGACCTGAGATATACATTACACTTGGGTGCTGTATCAAGAGAACAGTGCGTTGCGTTATTACCAACCTACACAAAGCAAGTACGTGATACGCAAGAACGACTTACAGCATGGCATGATGGAACAACTCAGCGCCTAGGCATCGAAACTGATGAAATTAGAAGAAAAAGAGCTGGATTTGATAGCGTGATTCATTTCATACCCGGACTGTTTAACGATGATTTCAATTTCCGTTCAATAGAAAAGAAAACAGCAAAAATGATTGCCGCGCAGGCATCAGGTCATGATTCATTACATGTTGTAGATACATCAGAGCTATATGCAGAAGATGTTCAACTAATTTCAAAAGATGGAAAGATTTATTATCTTCCTGAAAGTAAAGAAGAATAAATAAAAACAACCCTCTCAACCATCATGGCTGGGAGGGTTTCGTGCGTTTATGCTTATCTTTCTACATCGACCTTGAGGCCTGATTTTAATTCAACGGTGCAGTGTGTTGGCCAGATTATGATTTGCTTCAGCCAGCGTTTAACAAGGGCCTCATCAAACACTGTAAGGTTGGAAGACTGGTCTTTGATGAAATCCTGCAATTCCGTGATGCGCTGTAGCTGTTCATCACGCTGCACGGTATCCATTGAAGCTTGCTGGCGTTTTTCTCTGAGCGCGAAAATCTGGTCGGCAATCTCATCGTAGGCTTCTTTGTTATTAGCCTTTTTAACAAGCTCCTGCTGAAGTTCCATAAGCTTCTTATCAATTCCATCCGTGGTGATTGCAGCAGAAGCCCTGATGACCGATGTGATATTTTGCTGTAGCTGTTTCTGGTATTTGGATTTATCTCCAAGCAGCTCATTCAAGGCAGTTAGTACGATTTCCTGCAGGTCAAGCTCGTTGATGGTTCTGGCGTGGCATTCAAGGCCAGTAGGTTCTAGCTTGCTAATGCAGCGCCAGACGATGGACTTGCAGCCGCGATTGTTCCAATGAATTCTTCTGAACATCTCACCGCAGTCGCCACAAATGATAATCTGTGAGAAGCAGTGGTTGCAACTGTAGCTTCGTTTCTTTCCATTGGCGCTGGTCTTAACCACTCGTCTGCGTACCAATTCTTCCTGCACACGCATGTAAATCTCTCTAGGGATAATCGCTTCGTGGCTGCCTTCAACATAATACTGCGGAACGATTCCGGTGTTCTTAACTCTGGTCTTGTTAAGAAAATCGGTGGTGTAAGTCTTTTGAAGAAGGGCGTCGCCGATGTATTTTTCATTGCGGAGAATCTTGTTGATGGTGCTTGTATGCCATCGAGGTTTACCTGCGCCGGTAAGAATACCATCCGCTTCAAGGCCTGCTGCTATCTTATCCATACTGTAGCCTTCAAGGTACTCTCGGTAGATGCGCTTTACAACTTCAGCCTGTTCAGGGTCAATGACAAGGTTGCCATCTTCATCTTTGGTGTAGCCAAGGAAGCGGTTGTGGTTTACCTGCACTTGACCATTCTGGTAGCGGAACTGAAGACCAAGCTTTACGTTCTGGCTTAAGGACTGTGATTCTTGCTGGGCCAGTGAAGCCATAATTGTAAGAAGAACTTCACCCTTGGCATCCATTGTATTGATTGCTTCCTTTTCAAAGAATACCGGGATGTTCTTTTCCTTAAGCTGCCTGATGTATTTCAAGCAGTCTAAAGTGTTTCTGGCAAATCGGCTGATTGATTTTGTGATAATCATATCGATGGTGCCAGCTTCGCAATCTTCAATCATGCGGTTGAATTCTTCTCTATTCTTTGTGTTGGTACCGGAAATACCATCATCAGCGTATATTCCGGCAAATTCCCATTCAGGGTTCTTCTTAATATATTCTGTATAGTGCTCAACCTGAGCTTCATAACTTGTAGCCTGCTCATCGCTGTCAGTACTAACTCTACAGTACGCCGCGACTCGGAGCTTAGGCTTTGCATCCTGCTTACGACCGGTATTACCGATTTGTCGTTTGGCAGGAATGACCATTACATTTCCCATCAAATAACCTCGCTTTCTATAAGGCTGTATAAGTACTCAGCCTGTTTTACTGGATTGTCAAAATACTCTGTGATATCGCCGAAGCGGAAGAGTATCGGAGCCTTCTTCTCAGGTATTTCTTTGAATCTATCGTTGCGACCAAGTTTAGCTGACCTGCGCCTGATTTCTCTACCTGCAGCAATGAAGGTTTCCTTATCGATGATGGCTGGATAAAAGTCATCACCGAGATAATGCTTGTTTTGCATAATTCGCTTGGAACCAGCATGCAGTGCATTGATTCCAGCTTCCTTAGCAGCATTCGTAAGTGAAAGACCGCCAAGGTAATTCTTGTATAGCTGTCGCACCTTAGCTGCAGCTTCTTCATCGATAACTGCGATGCCATTCTCGATGCGATAGCCAAGTGGCGTATGTCCCATCAAATCATCTCCTTAAAAGTAAGACCACACTTCATGACAAATCCGACTTCATGTCTGGAATACACCTGAATGTGGTTTACAAATCTCTCAAATAAATCTTCGCTGTATTCTTCAAGCATTGACCCACGCTCTGCAAAGTGGAGTAGACGTTCTGTTTCAAAGAACCTTGAGCTGTCACCGCTCATGGTGGCATTGATAACTTCAATGTCCTCCCTGTAGGTGTTGGCCTGTGAAAGAAGGGCGTTTGTTTCGCTGTTATACAAAACTTGGTCGATATAGCCCTGCGCCATCAATCTGGTTAAGGTTTCTCGCTGTTCTGTGTTCTGTTCCAAAAGGCGCTCTAAGTGCTGAATTCTGACAAGACTCTCATCGCCGGAATTGTTCTGAAGTGCAGCAGCATAAGGTTTCAAGACTAGCTTGTGGCTGTAGATTAGTTTGTTAAGAACGGTAACGAATGCTACCTTCAAATCGTCATCCCTGAGAAACATCATGGAGCATTTATCTTTATCTGCCAGATGGGTGTTGCAGCACCATGCTACGTATTTGCCGTAGGTGCTGGAGTGTATTCTTCTTCTAAAAGTATCACCGCACTCGTTGCAGATGATTTTTCCGGAGAATGCATAGCGCTGTTGGTATATTTTGCTTTCACGCTTGATGCCTTTTTCGGCAGCTCGCTGTGATATCAAAAGTCCTGCGGCTTCAAAATCCTCTTTACTGATAATCGCTTCATGGTGGTCAGCTACGTAATACATATCAAGCTCACCTTTGTTTGTATGTCTGTTGAAGGAGTCATCAGTATAGGTTTTCTGGAAAATAACATCGCCGGTGTATTTCTCGTTAGCAAGAATGCCTCTGACACTGGTTGATGTCCATTTGCCACCACGTTTGGTTGGAACACCCTCATCATCAAGCTCTTTAGCGATGGCATCGGTTCCTTTACCGGAAAGAACATCGGCGAAGATGCGTTTTACAACTTCAGCCTGTTCAGGAACAATGCGAAGTGTACCTCCATCCCAGCGGTATCCGTAAGGTGCATAACTGAGTTTGTAGGTTCCATTCTGGAATCGCTTTTTAATTGACCACTTGCTATTTTCGGCAATTGATGTGGATTCACCCTCGGCCATTGAACTTAGGATTGTAAGGAACAGTTCGCTTTCCATTGAGCCGGTGTTGATATTTTCTTTTTCAAAGTAGATTGGAACATCCAGTTCCTGCAGCTTTCTTACCAGTTCCAAGCAGTCGGTTGTATTTCTTGAGAATCTGCTGATGGACTTGGTGATAACAAAGTCTATCTTCTTTGCAGCGCAATCCTGCATCAGGCGCATAAGCTCTGGACGTTTATCCTTTTTGGTGCCGGTGATACCTTCATCAAAATATAGACCAGCGAACTGCCAGTCATCACGAGAAGTAATGTAGCTTTCGTAGTGGGCCTTTTGTGTTTCTAAGCTTTCAAGCTGTGAATCATTGCTGGTGGAAACACGACAATAAGCAGCTACGCGAAGCTTCTGTTTTTTGCTAGTTACATTCTGTACTTTATCGATTTTTGTAACCTTCTTCACGGTAGTTCACCTCCCTTCGTCAGTGTATATACATCACTCTAAAAGCTGTATTTATCAAGTTATTTCCGGCATTATTTCTACATATAGCGGAGAGAATGTTTGGCGGTTAAGGAGCGTTAATTTGTTGAATTCCAACAAGGAAATAAGTCCAGAATCCAGCATTGATTTTGCGACTTCCTGTGCTCTGAAATAATCATAATCACGCTGCAATTCAATATCTGTAAGTGGAGTAGGCTCCAGTTTTAAGTGAGATGCAATGTCTGTAGTTTTTAGAACAGACTTGTTTTCAGTTTGATTCATAATATCCTCCAATCTGAAAGCTATGCCTTCACTTTCCCACTGGAGATAAGCGACGATTTTGAGCGGAGAAAAGACAATAAAAAATGCCCATCAGAGCACGAAACTCCAATGGGCATCAAATTACTTCAATAATTCATTTACTTTATTCTGTACAGCGGTGTAATCATAACCGGCAGCGGTAAGACGGTTCTTTCTATCCTGACCGTTACCCCATTTGCCTGCAATAACTTCCTTGGCAAGTTCTAATACAGTCTTCTTTGCTGCAGTATTTTTACCGACATATACTACAGTTCCTTTTTCATCGAATACGCTGTAGCCAGCATTATCGTCAGCGCACTTCTTAGCATTGCTTAATTCCTTGAAGGCACCTTTCTGGGTCTTGCTGTCAGACCAAGTCTTACGTACACGATATAAAGCGGAAGTAGTAGATTCTGGTGCAGTGGTAGTTCCTGCAAGCTGAGCAGTAACCTTTGCTGCTAAGTCACCAAGTCTAGCATAAAGCCAGTTACCCGGACAGGACTTGTTGGCAAACCATCTATGTACAGTGATTACAATCTCATCAGACTTAGGATTGTAGTTAAGAGTCTTGTCCTTATCACCAAGCCAGATAAGCTTCTTCTTACCATTACGCTTGCAGATGTCAACGCAAAGCTTGATAAGAGCATCATAAACCTTGCTGTTCATAGCGTAAGGTTCAGTGGTGTCGCTGGCGCATTCAATAGTAATTGCTCTTTGGTCGTTTGCATTGCTGGAAGAGCACCAAGAGCGGTTCTTTTCTTCAACGTACATACCGATTCTGCCATCAGAGCCAATACCATACTGGCAGCTGGCTTGTCTTGAAGTAGGGTAGAAAATGCTACCTAATGTTTCAACGCTGCATTGACCAACAACACAGTGTGGTGTGATGCGGTCAATGGAATTAGTTCTCTGTCCGGAATGGTTCGGACTAAGTTTGGTATAGGATACCAATGAGCTGTTTGTGTAAGCCATGTTTTATTCCTCCTTGCTTTCTGAGCGGTCGTGAAGCTGTTCTAAAACGACCTTGATTTTTTCTGGTACCGGAAGTCCAAGATGAGCTGCATTTTCAAGAAGAGAAACGCCTTCATTGGAGATGTAGAAGAAGATGACTGCAGTGCGAAGCACACCGCCTGAGCCGATAACATTTACATCAAGAATGTGGGCAATTCCAACAAGCAAGAAAATAAGCACCTTGCGACAGATGCCTTTGAAGCCGACTTCGCTGGAAAGTGTTCTGTCACTGATTGCGCACATGACACCAGTGATATAGTCGATTACAACAAAGGCAATAAGTGCATAAAGCAGTCCGTCCCAGCCGCCAAGAAAGTAGCCAAGCCAGCCGCCAATGCCTGTGAAGATGAGCTGGATTGTGTTCCAAAATTCCTTCATGTTTGAGTCCTCCATTTCTGTAAATTGGTATGAAAAAAGCACCTCCGAAGAGATGCTTGATTCCAAATTGATTTATGCGGTACGTTTCCACATGTATACAACAAGGTAAGGTGGCATGTTGTTATGAGCAGAACCACTACCTTTCGCAGAAGTTAAATATGCCCATTCATTTCCTTCTGCAGTGTTTGTTTGATTTATCCACCACATTTCCATAGTGGATGTTTGACCGGTATCTTTAAGAGCTTGGCTAGCAGTAACGCCTTTACCAAATACACCAATAAAGTCAGATTTCATTTCACCGTTATTTGTCATGTTGTTAAAAAATGGCGTATCGTGTGCATGGCTGGGCATTTCAGCAACCGATAATTTATGAGTTGCTGCACCACCAGTTGCTCCTGACGAGTATGTTGAACCAGCACCCAATAAAAATCTGTCTTTTAATTGTGTCCACGAACCGCCGAACAACGTGGCTGGGCTAGTTGAATTCACGCTTAGATAGATGCTGCCAATAGGATAGATATAGTCGATTAGCTTCTTTCCATGCACTTCAAGTTCCCATGAATCCGCTATTTCAAGAGTTTTGTCTTTTTCTGACACTTTACCAATTGCGATGCCTTTTCCACCAGCTTTAAAGTCCATCAAAACTGAGGCGGTTGAAACCATATCGATAATAGTGATAGTAGTGAAGGCATCAGTGATGGTATATTTGACATCATAGGAGCTTTCTGTTGAAATTGCGCCGCCACCAAAAGTGAATGCTGTTCCAGAAGAAAAGCTCTTATTGGCATTAGTCCATGAAGTTGCTGAGGATTTTTTGTAGTACGTTGCACAGGTTATCGTATTTTTACTACTGCATGTAGCGTAGCTAAATGAGATAAGTCCTCGGATATACGTGCCATCATCATTTATGACACCGGCGCTGGTTGCTCTTTGTGATATATAACTTGAAAAGGATGGTGCAGAATATGCAACAACACTTATGCTGACGGTTTTTGCATCGGATACTCGTCCTCTGGAATCTGTAACTTTCGCAGTAAAAGTGATTGTTCCAGAAGCTGCAAGTAAACCCGTTGTAAAGCTGGACGCAGTACTTGAATATCCGCCACCGCTGATTGAGTAGGAAGATATCGTAGAACCATAAGCACCAGCTGCGCCATTGATTTTAACGGTTGCTTTTGATTTGTTTTGAACATAGATGGCCCATGCTGCAGGAACATCACCATCAACACGTGTGGCAGTAACACTTGTCATTGTGGGCTTTACCGAAGTTGGTACTGTCAAGGTCAGCGTACAAGTTTTGGAGCCAATTTTCGTTGAGCCATTATAAGTATCACAAGTGATGGTGCAAGTTCCGGATACAGCATTTGGTATCTGATTTGCAAGTGTAAGAGCAGGAGTCCACGATACGGATGTTGAAGTTGTCTTTGAAACGATAGTTCCTGTGG
The DNA here is from genome assembly GCF_050315195.1 of Clostridium sp. SGI.024. Taxonomy (NCBI): domain Bacteria; kingdom Bacillati; phylum Bacillota; class Clostridia; order Eubacteriales; family Clostridiaceae; genus Clostridium; species Clostridium sp. SGI.024. Next base: position 13,869 of record NZ_JBNPON010000011.1, read on the forward strand.
TGCTTCCAAAGGAATATGTCAAAGTATGCGTAAACGAAGAGGATGCTCTTGTAATCGTAATCGTAGATGCTGAACCCATATTTGCATTGGTTGCGGATACGGTTGATGCTCGTGGAATCGTATCAAGGGTATGTGTACCACTGGCAGTAACGCTGACTGCGTAAGTGTAAACACCTGCTTCAATACTCAAACTAAAAGACTTTGTTCCGTCTGCGTTATGTGTGATTTTAGTTGTACCTGATGCTACAGACGTACCATTGTATAACTGGATTCTTGTATCTGTTGAAGTTGAATAAACGGTTGTTCCGTTAATGACAGCCTTAAAGCCACCAGTCATAACCCAGCCGCTGGCAGAACCTGCACCAGTAATAGACCAAGATAATGTAGACTGATTGTTTTCTACACTTTGACTTGATAATGACCAAGATAATTTCACGGAACGACCGTGACTTTCATTTGTTGTTATGCTTCCGCTTTTAGCCATGAATCATTCCTCCTTAAGATGCAGGGTCTCGCCATTTGATGGAGAGATTGCCATTTGCTCTTGGAATAAAGTCGAACCAGCCTCTGGTCTCTTTTCCAAGAGATAATTTGTTTCGTATTTCTGCATTGGTGATAACCAAACTGTTATTTGAAATAAAAGCGATTTTCTGACCGTTCTCCTTGAAGGCAAGTTCCACATTGGACAGCTCGGCAGTGAAGGCATTACCAACTCTGCCAAGCTCAATAAGGGCACCTTTGAATCGGATATATTCTTCCAGAAGCTCTTGGTTATAAGCTACGTTTCCTTTTATCTCATCAGTAATAGCAGTAAAGTCCATACGGATTTCGCTGCTGTTTTGAGTAATGCTAGACTGGAAATCTTTCTGAATGGTTTCTAACTGAGTCTTTTCAATGTAGGTATCATGAACGGTACTGGTAATTTCATCTGCAGTTTTCGCAATTTCTGAGTAGCAGTCATGCACCTGAATCTTCAGGATTTCTACATCATCTAAAGCATCCTCATAAGCTACCACACTCTGGAAGGTATGCTGGCATGAAGTTAATAGCGCCATTCATTACACCTCCCATCAGTTAGAAACATCACACTGTAAAGTAAGCAAGCTATCAATATCAGCTGCAGAAAGATAGATAACTTTTCCGGTCTTTGTGAATGTTACTTCTTTTCCATCCTTATCCTGTGCATACCAAGTGTAAGTAAGGCTCTGTTTTTCAGTGGCATTAGCCCATGCAGAACCGCTATATTTCATAAGCGTTACGGACTTAGCGCTATGGTCAATCTTGTACCAGAAATCGCCGGACTTCGGACTTGAAGGTGCAGTTTCACTAATAATGCCAAGAAGGGCATCTACTTCCTGCTGGTTTGTTCTGACGATGATATATGGAACAAGACCGCCAAGATTGTTCTTAACAGTAAATCCACCGATGGAAAGCATCTCCGATACATAGGGGTCAGATTTATCTTCCACGGTGATAACATCAACATAATTCTTGCTGGAATATGTCATCGTGCAGCGGTAAGACTGGATGTTGATAATATCTGCGCCAGAGACTTCCAAGGTGGAACCGGTAGCACCGCTGATGTTTGTCCATGTACCATTCACATATTTAGCCCACTGATAAGCAGCACTTGTGATAGCAGTAGTTCCACTATAAGCAGAAGTGGCCAGCGTGAGCTTTCCAGACTGGTTCTGTACGATAGTTCCATTAGGTGCATATACAGAGAAAACAACTGCTGATGTACCATTGCTTCCTGCTTTGGATTTCGTCCAAGTAAATACCTTAGTGGCTGTTTTTCCTGAAATTGTAAATGTCAGATTGATGTTTCCGGTCAAGGTAGCATCAGCACCAAGGTTTGAAGAGGCTGCAACAGATAATTCAATTAAACCTGCAGCTATAGCAGTCGCAGCAGTATTAGTCTTTAAGGTGATGCCAGTAGGTAAGGTTCCAACTGCGCAGGTACAAGCTGTCTGTGTGATACCAACATATCCGGTAAATGGAATGGAAATAGTTGATGCAGCAGATGTTTTACCTGCAGAGGTACATGCTATTGCCTGAGTTTCATTTCCTAAAACAATAGAAATACCGCCGCTTCCTGCAGAACCTGTAGCACCTTTATCGCCCTTGGCGCCGTCATAAATCTTAGTGATGGTTACAGTATCAAATACATCAGAATCGCTTGTCACAAGTTTGATTTGAGCCACATTATCTACGAATACTGCATGCGTAGGTTTAACCACCAATGTTCCACCAGTAATGTTTGTATTATCAGATGTAGTAGGATAATCTGCCCAGTTGCCAGAACTATTCTTGTACTGCCATTTGCTGATGGTTACGCCCTGAACCTGTGCAGTAAGAGTGGCCTGAGAAGCACCAACTAAAGTAGAAGAGGTGTCATATTTGAATACATAGGTATCAGCAGTTACATAAGCAAGACGAGCGTTTGTTGCGTTCTTCACCAAGGTATAAGTAATATCAGCAGAGATATTGACTGTGTTCTTGGTTTCAGAATCGTAGTAGCTGATATAGCAGATGTAAGTAATCATGCCGGAATCAGAAGCAGCTAGCTTGTTTGTATTAACTGTAAGAACACCTTTGTTGACAGATTCTCCAGATGTAAGTGATGTCTCAGCAGCAACGCCATCCTTACGTTTCCAAGAGATTGTTACACCGGTAGCGGTCAAAGAGATGTTGGTCTGGTCAAGAAAGATAACCGGAGTCAATACAAGATTTGTAGTTGCCCAGCTAGGTGCATATTCATGAGGCAGAGTATTCGGGTCTTCACTCTGAGTCTTAGGGAGATTTGAAGTAATATATGCCGACAGCTTCCTTTGGTCAGTAATGTCCACAAAGGTCTGCTGGCTGGATGTCAAAATTGTAGCCATGAAATAACCTCCTATAAAATGATTTCACAATAGAAGGAAGCATTATCCTGAACATCCTCTGTTGTGATTATGATTGTTTTTATGCCACGATGAGCTTTGTCCCACTCAGCGTCAGCAGCCTCATCAGAGGACTTTCGATGCCAGATAAAGCTTTCTGATTCAAGGGAATCGGTAATGTCTTTATCCCAAGAGAACACTTTGCAGTGCATTCGGCTTTTCTGGCCCTTATCCTTGAAAATGCTGACACCATCAACCACAAGCTCTGTATGATACATTTTCTGTGAATTGATGGTATCGACTTTTCCGGATATAGATTCTATTTTTGATGTCTGACCAAGAATGTCATCTTCAAGGGCAGCAATATTCTTATTCTGTTTTGCAGAAGCAGCAGTAAGTGTTACACCGCTTGCTCCAATTGTGATGGTGTTACCAGAAGGATTTAAGTAATCTCTGGTACGACTGACACAAAGATAAGTGCCATGAATTCCATGTGGCTTGGATATACATTCCACATACATACGAGCACGAATATCACCGATGTCTGCACCGGTATCGGATTCATCTACGATAGTAAGCTCAATACTTGTGATGCCTTTAACCAAGTCAGATAATCTGGCTTTTGCTTTTCTAAGAAGATTTCCGGGAAGCGTAACATCATTCCAGATTTCAGAAGCCCATATCCAGCCGATTTCTTTGATAGCAGCCTCATCACAAACGTAATTTTTACCATCATTGACAGAGGTGATGTCGATACGTTCATCGGTTTCTGTCTCTGTTCCTTCTCCGTCGGTTTCTTTCCTTTTAGCACCAAGAGGAATAAGCGCAGTTACACGTTCGGTATGGTCTTTTGTGATTTTTACATTCAAAAGATTTTTGCCGAATTCCACGGTCTGCACTGACTTGGTTGTAAAGTCTGCAAGGTAGTCCAGATACTTACCATTTGCTGTGTAACGCACCTGAAGATAACCGCCACGCGTATTTATCAGCTTGTTTTTGATGGCATCCATCGTGCAGGAATACTCGGAATTGCTGTAGGAAATATAATCGTTATCATCTTTGACCGTTACATTTCCAAGAGTAAATCGTTTCTGTTCTTCCACATTTTTGTTGTGGATAGAAATGAAGTATTCCAGCAATCCTTTGAGCGTTCCCTTATATGAAAATGGCGGCTGGATAGTATCCTTCAGATAAGCAAGGCAGGATTCACAAGTCCAAGTGTGGGAGTTGTAAAAATCACTGCCATCATTTAAGGCACGACCTTCAAATACGACATCATTTCCTTTTTTGCAGACAATTACAGAGGCCATTGGTTTAATAGAAGTCAGGTAGGGATGGTTAAACGGAGCAGATAGCTTTAGGCTATCGATGTTTTCTGCGTCCTCCTGAATCTGTGCCTCAGTGATAGCAAGCTTTGAAATATTCGGATGATAAAAAAGAGAACCGTCCACATAAACTTTGAATAGACTCATAGGCGGCCCTCCCTGTATCTGAATGTAGTTGTTCCAGTACTGGTAACTTTCACGGAGTTTTTTCCATAAGCAAGCTGCAGTTCAGGGATTTCCCAAGTGCCTGCGCTGATTGCCTTTGAAAAAGAATCTGTCCCGATTTTCCATGCAAGAGTAGCTTCAGCTGTTGTGGTGATAGTAGGCACAACCGGCATAAAATCATTTGTAAGAGTAACGGTTTTAGTTCCGGTTATTTGTGCCACAGTCTCATCAACATGATAGCGATATGCATCACCATCAGAGCAGCTAAGAGTAAGCTGACCTTTATTTGAAATAGGGTCATACACTGGAGTTGCTTCAATGGTTCCAACACAATAAAGGCTAGGTTCTTCAGAACAGACAACATTTACCAGCCTTCCAGCAAACTGATTTACAATGGCACTTACTTTGTCATTAAAATTACCGCGTGTTCCGAGCATTGACAAAACTATAGTAAAGGCTCTTGGCTGGAAGGATACCGAACCAAGAGCCTCTGTGAATCTTATAGGAGAATTGCGACCGGGAACAACGACGGTCTCACTTTGAGATTGTGGCGTTGGAAAGTCGATGCTTTCTCTAAGCCAGCCCATCTGAAAAAGTGAGATACTATTGATTAAAATGTCTGGTCTCATAGTGCAAGCCTCCTTGATAATTTCTGTTGTTTTCCAAGGCCATTATCGATTGCAGGAAGTAGGCGACCAACAAGGGTTCCATCTTCCAAGTAAATACCCTTAGAACTGTTGTCTGCGATGATAGCAAGATATCTTTCCATACCAGCAGTATTCATTTTGCTATCAAGCATTGCCTCAAGCTGTTTATAGAATCCGCTCAGTGGCAGGATTGCTTCTTGCCCAGCTTCACCACCGGCCATTAAAGAGCTGCCATTCATACCAAAGATAGTAGGGCGATTCATGATACCACCATTTTTATACCAGTCGATTGAAAGATGAGGTACGCTAGGTGGTGCAATGGAAAGTGAACCTGTAACCTTGAAGTGCGGTAATTTGATGTGCGGCAAAGAAATCTTCATTCCAGAGAAGAAGCCCTTAATCGCATCAACCACAGATTTCACTTTATTCTTTGCAGCTTCAATCGGTGTAGTGATAGCCGACTTGATACCATTCCATACAGAAGTAGCAGTGGATTTGATTCCATTGAACACAGATGATACGGTGCTCTTTACAGAATTGAATACCGAGGTCACCTTGCTCTTAATACCATCAACGACAGTAGTAATCGCTGTTTTGATACCATTCCATACGGTAGTTGCCACACTCTTAATGGCATTGAATACAGTTGTGACGACAGTCTTTACTGCGTTTACAACCGTTGTAACGTGTATCTTGATTGCATTCCAAACAGTAGTGAAAACTGTTTTTATGGCGTTCATCACAGTGCTGACAACGGTGGAAATAGCATTGATTGCACCTGATACTTTTTCTTTAATCGCATCCCAGACCGCGATAATGATTTCTTTACAGTTCTCCCAGATAAATCTAAATGGAAGGGTGATGATATCAAAGGCTGCTTCAAGAATTGCAGCAATAAACATGATGGCAGTTTGAACCGTATTCTTGATGCCTTCCCACAATCCTGTGAAGAAGTCTACAATTCCTGTCCAAAGATTTACAAAGAAATCTCTGATACCAGTCCATACTTCATTCCAGCTTGTACCGAACCAGCCAAGTACAACATCAGCCACACCACAAAGAACGTTCATGATGTTTGTAAATGAGTTGACGATGAAGTTCCAGATGGATAAGAAGATGCCTTTTACACCTTCCCATACTTGCGACCAGTTGCCGGTGAAGATACCAATAAAGATATCTAGAATACCGGTAATGATGCCCAGCGTCTCCTCCAGTACATTGGCAATGTATGTAAATACGCCTTCAAATACAGGTGCAAGGAAATCGCACAGCCCATTCCATATAGCAGATACCACTTCGCTGAAATTCTCGAAATCAAAGCCAAGTGCATTAAGTCTTTCTGTGATACCCTGTGCGAATCCAGCAAAGATACCTTTGATGCGCTCCCAGATGTCAGTAATTTTATTTCGGAATTCCTCATTGGTATTCCATAGATGTACGAAAGCACCGACCAGAACAGCAATAGCAGCAACCACAGCAATTACAACCGGGTTTATACCCATAATAGCTGTGCCGACTTTACTCATCACTCCGGATAAACCACCAGCCTTTGATACAAGACTCGTGATTTTCAGTCCGAATTTGCTAAAAGCCTGCATTGCAACACCGACCTTTGATATCACGGTTCCTAGAATCACTAGCGCTGGCCCAAGAGCTGCAACAAATAATCCAATCTTAACGATGACTTGTTTTGTGCCATCATCCAGATTATTTATCCAAGTTACAAATCCTTGAATCTTAGAAACGATATTTTTCACCATCGGCATCAGAGCTTCACCAATAGAGATAGCAAGACCCTCTAATGCAGATTTAAGGATTGTAAGCTGACCGGATAAGTTATCAAGCTGTGTATCAGCCATCTGCTGGGCAGAACCAGCGCTGTTAGTGATGGAATTCTGCAAGCTATCCCATGTCTCACCGGTATTTGCAAGAAGGGCATTTACAGAGGAAAGGTCAGTCTTGTTGAAGATGGAACTGATGATATTTGTTTTCTCCGCAGAGGTCATGCCTTCCATGCTGGTATTTAAATCACCAAGGATATCATTCAAAGAACGCATATTACCTTGAGAATCATAAACATCAACACCGAGCTGTTCCATGCAGGCAGCAGCTTTGTCGGTAGGATTCTGTAATGAAAGAATAACGTTACGAAGATGAGTACCACCTTCGGCTCCCTTGATACCATTATTTGCAAGGATACCAAGTGCAGTATTTAATTCTGCAGTACCGCCTTTAATGGATTTAGCAGTAGCACCAATAGTAAGAATACCTTCACCTAACTGTGATACAGAAGTGTTGGTGCTGGATGCAGTTTTTGCCATCTGGTCAACCATTGTATCTGCTTCGGATGTTTCCATTCCAAGGGCAGACATAGCATCAGTGACCATGTCGGAAGCGGAAGCAAGGTCGATATTACCGGCAGCAGCAAGGTTCAGTACTGTTGGTAAGGTATCGACCATTTCCTGTGTATCGTAACCAGCAAGGGCCAGATAGTTTAATGCTTCCGCACACTCACTTGCAGAGAAGGCTGTCTCAGAACCCATCTGCTTTGCAAGGTCGGAAAGGGCCTCCATTGTATTGACGCTTTCACCATTGACATTTGACATGGAATCTTTAGTGATTCCCATTGTCGCCTGTACCTGACTCATTGAACTTTCAAAATCGGCTGCGGTCTTTACGGAAGCAATGCCCATTCCAGTTACTGCAGCAGATACAACAGATACCTTCTTACCAACATTCGTAATTCCGTTACCGACGGATTCCAGTTTGGAACCTACATCACCAATCTTTGTAAGCGTAGCGTTGGTTGTTGATGCCTGCTGTTCTAATCGTTTTAATTCAGCCTCGGTCTCGATGATTTCTCTTTGGAGAGCATCATACTGCTCTTGTGTTATTTCACCTTTTTGTAGCTGTTCATTGGCTTGTTCAGCAGCAGTCTTTAGTGTGGCTAGCTTTTCTTTGGTTTCTCCGATAGCCTGTGTCAGTAATTTTTGCTTTTGAGAAAGCAATTCTGTGTTGTGTGGGTCAAGTTTTAACAGCTTTTCTACATCTCGTAGGACAGATTGCGTATTCTTAATCTGACCATTTACACCTTTTAAGGCTGTTTGTAGCTTAGTGGTATCGCCGCCAATTTCAACGGTAATACCTTTGATTCTATTTGCCATTGGCGGTTACCTCCTTTTAGAATTTGTCAAAATCCTCCTGCGTTGCAAGATTGTCATATGTAGCTCCGTCGTTGCCTTTTTCCGTCCAGATATCCATCACCATTCCGATAGTTAACAGGTCAAGCTCAGCAATGGAGATACCGATTTCTACGCAACGCAGAAGGAAGAGTGCGGTTGTCATTTCGCGATTACTGCGTTTAAGTTTTTTTTAGACTCTACGTCGGTAATCAGATTTGTACCCCAGAGTTCAAGAATTTCTGGAAGCACCTCGTAAATAGAGAACATTTCAAACTGGTCAAGCCAATCATCAATATCCTCTGGAATGTTGTGGTCAGCATGGTAAGCCATGATGTAAGCCACGTTTTCAAAAATCTCCAAGTCCTCGATGGCAAAAGAAGAACCTGCCTCACTGTTACCCTTATAAGAGGATTCCAGTTTAGACAGGTCTTTGAAGATATCTCTTTTGAACTTTGCACGATAGAGTCTTGGAATTGTAGCAGAAGAGCGGAAGGCGACTTCTTTATCGCCGACCTTGATAGTTTTACTAAGCATACGATTCCTCCTTAACCAGCAGCGGTAGGCTCAACAGGAATATAGACCTGCTTGTACCAATCGTTGTATGTTGCTTCGCTAGTGGTATCACCGGTTCTACTCTTAACAAGGCCATCCTCACGAGGGTCGGCAGTAAGAGAAAGTTTCTCTGTACCCGGTTCGATAGTATCTTCCTTGGTTTCAGATTCAATAGAAGGACGAGAAGCGGTGCAGTTATAAAGAACGTGACGGATGCAGCGAACATCACCATCAAATTCAAATAACAGTGCAAATTTCTCCATTTCGGTAACCTTAGAGCTTTCAATAAGAACACCATTCTTGTCTAAGGTTTCCTTCAAGATATCTGTGCGGAACCATTCAGGAATCAATGCGATTTCAAGGTCGCCGCTATAACCATTGTTTGCAGTAGAACGGAAATATACGATACCGTCTGCATAGAACGGACTAGAATCACCTTCAGCATCAAGACTGATACTTACTGCACCCGGAATAGGCTGAGGTGTAGCGTAGGTGTACTTACCGTCTTCTGTTTTTGTAAGCTTTGCAGCATGAACATTTTTAAGATTGTATTTTACTTTATTGCCCATGATTTATACCTCCATTTCAAATGTATATAGGACTTCATAGAGCTTTTCGCTCTCAATCCAGACTTCGGATTTGTTATAGAAAATGCTGTGGTTATCAAGCACAGCCTCGACGCTGTTTTCGAGTGCAGGATTTTTGCAGTCGGTGTACAGCTCGATATGAAATTCATTTATCTTCACGTAGACCTTTCCATCGGCAGCAAAGTTATCACTGCCGGGAATCAGGTAACAGATAAATGGTGGTTCAGGAGATTCACCCTCAGCAAAATGGTCGTATGCAAAAGGAAGCTCTATCTCCTGTAAAATAGTAAGAATTCTATCCATTTCTTAAGCTCCTTTCGATGGCCTGTTCAAACGATTCAATACCGGCCTGTTCTGCTGCAGCAATATGAGGTCTTGCAGCAACACGACCGCCACCACGCTTGGCATGACCAAATTCCAACAGGTGTGCAAGCTGATATCTGTTCCTTGAATAAACAGTCACTTCCATACCATTAGAGGATTCTTTAGTCGTTTTCACAGACCAGCTTTTGCTATATTTTCCGCTGGCTTTTGGAGCAGTAGATTGAATCTGCTTCCTGACTTCATTGCCAGTTTTCTTAACAGCCGCTTTCAAATCATCAGTAGCAAGGTCAGCATATTCCTTAAGGCCATCCATGATAACGGATGCCATCTGGTCAATGGATACTTTGGTAGCCATATTTATCGCCTCACTTTCTGACAGGATAATTTGATGCATTTGCGTTTGTAGTTCATGTGGTCAACGGCCTTGATGTCATAAAGCTCACCACCAAATTCAACACGATAATGTGTGGAATCAAGTGCTGCAGCTTTCTTGCACCAGCGGATAGTAAAGTCGATTTTAGAATCATCAACGATGGTGCCTGCATCGGTTTCTTCTTTTCCGGCTTCACCACTAACAGTGGCATGGCAGGTATAGAAGGGTACCCATCCATTTTTATGATTCCCGATGGCATCTGTCGTGACTGCGTTTTTTGAAATTGTTATGCGAACATTCAATAAACCAATGTCCATCAGAAGACCTCCTTACGGGAACCAAATAAAAGTGAACGAAGAGTAATGGTAAGAGCGTGATGGTCAGCTTCTTCTCTATGCTCATATAGATATGCAACGCTGTACATGATGGCAGGCTTTGTATTCTCAATATCAAAAAGAAGAGATTCATCATCGACTCTGAGAATATCCATGCAGATACGTTTGGCAGATGCTATGAGTGTTTCGATTAAACTATCATCATCGTCATAATCCACACGCAGATAATTCTTCATTTCTTCTAGTGTTACAAGCATTGCTCATCGCCTCCAATCATGAAATCAGCGATGCCACTCTAGCTTGAATGGCACCGCTGCTAGATTTCTTAAGCCTTAGCAGTAGTAGTGCTGCCAATCTTCAAAATCTGTACTGCTTCAGGAAGGATAAGCTTACCATCGACACGTTCCTTAGCAACGAAGCCAATCATACCGTTTCCAGCAAAAAGCTCAGTAAGCTGCTTGAAGGAACGAGTACCACGGTCGCCAATGTTGTAGTAGCTGTAATCACCGAAGGAAATCGCATCTTCAGGTGCAAAAGGAGAAGTGTAAACAGGATATCCAAGAAGCTTATCCGGTTCACCAGCCTGATAAGAAGGCTGCCACATATATGCTCCATTGCCATCCTTGAAAGTACGGATAGTAGCGATAATCTGGTCATTCATAATGAATGCAGAGTTCTTTCTGTAAGGACGCTTAAGCGCATATACAAGATTCATGATGTCGTCTGCAGTAAGCTTTGTTACAGTCTTATAAACAGTTCCACCGCCAGTTGCAGCGAAAAGTCCAAGAGGCTGTCCTACACCAGTTCCGTTAAGGAATGCATCTTCCTCAGCGTTAGAAAGCGCCTTACCGAATTCCTCGATGATGTAGTTTTCAAGGTTGAAAGCATTGTCATAAAGCAACTCTTCAGTTACCTTGATAGCTACATGAAGCTTGTGGGCATCCAGTAAAATCTGTGCAAACTTAGCATCAGAGAACTGAAGTGCGCCACCTTCCTCAATCCATGCTGCTGCAGGTTCTGTAGAAGCAATGTTGATTTTGTGGTCGCCAGAAGTAGTAATCTTATGGCCAAGCTTACGCATGATGTTTTCGCCTTCAAGTACACGGATTAAGCGGCTGTCATACTCTTCAGGTACAAGGTAGCCACCATCAGCATCGACACCTTCCTGTAAGATATTAGATACCTGACGGAAGTTTGTACGAAGGGCAGTAAGCATACCTTCCTTGTAGGCATCAGATGCACGACCAGTCTTCTTGTCATGTGCCATATTTCCGGAAGGCTTAGAAGTAAGCGGAGTATTGATAGGCATGTTCATCTCAGCCTCACGCTGTTCCTGACGTTCAAGTCTGTGGATTTCATTTGTAAGAGCATCAATATCTGCTTCCATCTTTGTGTAAGTAGCATCGTCCTCGACAGAAAGAACACCCTTGTCGGTACGATGAGATTCAAGGAATGCTTTAGCTGCATCCAAAGCTTTATTACGCTTTTCGCGAAGTTCCATAATAGTCATGGTTATTTACCTCCATTAAATGTATTTCTTGATTGTGTTAAGGTGCTCCATTAGTTCATCAACAGAACGACCAGTAAGTTCTGGCTCGACTTTTTTCGAGTAGATGTGACATTTTGCAGCGAGCTTCTCCATAAGAGAATTTGTGACTGCAATGCGAGAGTAGGTTGCTGCTACAGCAGGCTGAGGAATATCATTTTCAGCTTCATTGCGTTTCATGACTTCATCAGCAAATCCAAGTTCAACCGCCATATTTGCATTCATCCAAGTTTCTGCATCCATGAGATGAGATAACTTAGCGCGGCTAAGACCGGTCTTGATTTCATAGGCATTGATAATGGATTCTTTGACTTCATCAAGCATTGCGATAGCTTTTTCCATCTCGCCTGTATTACCAAAAGCAACGGTCATCGGATTGTGAATCATCATCATGGATACCGGAGAGACCAGCACTTTTGTACCTGCCATTGCAATGACAGATGCAGCAGATGCCGCAATACCATCGATTTTGACTGTGACATTGCCTTTGTAATCCATCAGCATGTTGTAAATCTGGGCAGCTGCGACGCAATCACCACCGGGAGAATTAATCCAAACAGTGATATCACCGCTACCTGAAAGCAGCTCATCCTTAAAAAGCTGCGGTGTGACGTCATCATCAAACCAGCTTTCCTCGGCGATTGTTCCGTTTAGAAACAGTGTTCTCTCCATCGTCTGTTCCTGAGTCTCCTGATTTGTCGTCATCTGATTTTTCCACTTCCAAAACTTCTTCATCGGAATCTTCCTCCTTTCCAGCAGCAGTGGTCGCTGCAAAAATACCTGCATCCTCTAGCTTGGTCATGTTTCCGTTGATGAGATATAAGTCACCACCAAGTTCAGGTGGAATGCGGTCTAGGTTTTCAAGCTCACGAATGTCGTTAGCTGACATCCAGCCATTCTGTCTTGCGGTGGCATAACCGTTCATTCGGCTCTGATAATCACCACGCAGCAAGCCATCGACATTGAACTTGACAAAATAAGCAGCTTTCTCTGAATCCGTAAGAAGGGCACGATTCAAGGACTGTTCCCAACGAACTATCCAAGGCTCTAACGTGTACTTCACGAATTCCAGTGATTGCTGCTCAATATTAGAAAAGCTCGATTTCTCTAAGTCGCCGACCATATGCGGCGGCACTCTAAAGATTCGAGCTATTTCATCAATCTGAAATTTTCTTGTTTCCAGAAACTGTGCCTGTTCTGGAGATATGGAAATAGGTGTGTAGTGCATACCTTCTTCCAAAATTGCAACTTTATGAGAGTTGCTGCCAGAGAAGCCTTTGTTCCAGCTCTCTCTGATGGCATCAGGATTCTTCACCGTTCCCGGATACTCTAAAAGACCTCCCGGTGTTGCACCATTAGCGAAGAACTTAGCACCATATTCCTCTGTAGCAATGGAAAGACCAATTGCATTTTTAGCCATAGCGATGGGAGAGTATCCGACCAAGCCATCAAAGCCAAGACCCGGTATATGAAGCACATCTGATGGCTTCAAGGTTACGGTTCCTGTTTTACCTGTATTAGCATCAGAATCCTGCATTTGATATTGGTAGTAGAGCTGGCCTTTATCATCTCTATCAACCGACATTCGATTCGGCATCAAAGGATACAAACCTACGACTTGACCTTTACCGTTGCGGATAATTTGTGCATAAGCATTACCCCACAATAGAAGGTGCGTCATGAGTGTTTCCCTGAATACAAATGATGTCATTTCAGGATTTGGTTCATCATGAAGCAAGGTGTAAAGCGGATGGTCGATAGCTTTTGCTTTAGAGCCACCATCTTTGTACTGATAAAGATGAACTGGTAATCCTGCAATAGACTCTGAAAGAATGCGGACACAGGCATAAACTGCAGTCATCTGCATGGCAGAACGTTCATTTACTGATTTGCCAGAGGTGCTTCCACCAAACAAGAAGCGGTAGCTGCTTCCGTTAATACTATTTGTGGGCTTATCTCTTGAACGAAATAAACCAGAAATAAAGCTCATATATCATCACCAGCCTTTCTATATAAACAAAATGCCTCTGTTATCGTAGACAGAAGCACCGGTATCATTTCCACAGCGGATTGCACGGTCAAGGCCCATAATCGTTGCAATGGCACCGTCAATCTTCTCTGTAGATTTCTCTTTATCTGCTTTAATATTTCCAGCCGGGTCAGTGCGGATATAAATGTTATCCATCATCCAGCGCAGTACTGGATGACCACCGTGGGCCAGTTTCTCTTCAAGTGTTAGTTTCATAAGCTCCTTAGTAGGTGGCGACATATCTTTGAAGCCCTGACCAAATGGAACTACAGTGAATCCCATGTTCTCAAGGTTCTGTACCATCTGGACAGCACCCCAACGGTCAAAGGCAATTTCTCTAATATTGAATCGCTCACCAAGTCGCTCTATGAATTTTTCAATGTAACCGTAGTGAACAACGTTACCTTCGGTTGTCTGCAGGAAGCCTTGTCGCTCCCAGACATCATAAGGAACATGGTCTCGTCTGACTCGAAGGTTAAGCGTATCTTCCGGCACCCAGAAGTATGGAAGAATAGCATATTTGTCATCTTCATCTGCAGGTGGAAACACCAATACAAATGCAGTGATATCTGTAGTGGAAGACAAGTCCAGACCACCATAACAAACACGACCTTCAAGGTCATCTTCATTTACACGGAAGGAGCAGTTATCCCATTTTTCCATTGGCATCCATCTGACAGCCTGTTTTACCCATTGGTTAAGACGAAGCTGTCTGAAGGAGTTTTCTTCACCGGGATTTTGCTTTGCGGATTCACAGGCAGCTTTTACTTTATCGATGCCAACAGTGATACCAAGGGAAGGATTTGCTTTCTTCCAGACCTTCGGGTCAGTCCAATCATCTGATTCATCAGCACCATAGATAACGGGATAGAAGGTTGGGTCGATTTTTCTTCCCTCTAATATATCCTTGGCTTTCTGGTGTGTTTCATAACAGATGCTATTGGTATCAGTACCAGCAGTTGTGATAAGGAAGTAGAGCGGCTGCATACGAGCATCGCCGGAACCCTTAGTCATAACATCAAACAGTTTTCTGTTCGGTTGCGTGTGAAGCTCATCAAAAACAACGCCATGAATATTGAAACCATGCTTTGAATAGGCCTCAGCAGAAAGTACTTGATAGAAGCTGTTTGTTGGTTGGTACACGATACGCTTCTGAGAAGCAAGTATCTTTACTCTTTTATTAAGCGCCGGACACATACGCACCATATCTGCAGCAACATCAAATACGATAGTTGCCTGCTGGCGGTCAGCGGCGCAGCCATATACTTCAGCTCGTTCTTCGCCATCACCGCAAGTAAGTAGTAGGGCGACAGCTGCAGCAAGCTCAGATTTTCCCATCTTCTTAGGGATTTCCACATAAGCTGTATTGAATTGTCGATAACCATTCGGCTTTAATGTACCGAAGATATCTCTGATGATTTGTTCTTGCCAATCAATCAGTTCAAAGGGTTTACCTGCCCATGTTCCTTTGGTGTGACACAAGCATTCGATAAAATTCACCGCGTAATCTGCAGCCTCCTCATCGTAGTGGGAATCCTTAGCTTTGAACTTTGTCGGCTTATATTTCTTCAGTTTTCTCAAGTTTTCACCTCCAAAAGGGCATAAAAAATAGCCGCATCATTGCGACCGACATAACGAGATACAGGGCCTTTCGGCTCTGCATCCGGGATTTTATATTTCCGGGTTCTTAGTTGTAATTCTGTAAGAGAATGCAGTAGGCAATCTGTGTTGCTTCATCATCCTCAGCTGGTTCGATGTCCCAGCCTCTGTCGTAGTTGGCTGTAATCTTACCGGCTATCTTAATGGTCAGCTTGGAAATGCGACCGTTATTAATTCCGTACTCGCTTCCTTCTTCAAAAGCTTTTACCCAGTAGTGGGCGATGGTGTACTTATCACCTTTTGGAATTCCGATAGTTCCTTCGTGCCACATCCTTGTCGCCTCCTTACTTTGCAATGCTCATTTTGAATGCAGGAATGCGTTCTTTCTTACCTGTTTTCCAGTCGTCGTAGCGGCTGTTGATTTCTGTAAGTCCGTCAAGGGTGCATCCTTTTTTCTGAAGCTCTGCAATCGTTGTGATAAGGCTTGAGAAGGTTGAGCTGATGGTAAACTCGCTGATTCCAAGGCGCTTGCAGTTTTCAAGGATTGGGTCAATGTCGTAATCCCAGATAACTTCGGCGAAGTTGATGAGGTCGTTGCCTGCATCAATGCTGTAGAAGTATGCTGCACCGAAGGTTGGGTTGATGTCGATGTCCTTGAAGCGTGTTCCGTTTTCTGCTGCTTTGTCTAATAATTCAATTCTTGTCATGGTAGGTTCCTCCTAAATGTGTATTTCCTTTTGGTAGTACTATATATCACTCTAAAAGCACATAATAGCAAGCTAATTAGAGCCATATATGTGACAAATATCAGCCACGAAAAGTGTGTAAATTACAGCTTTTTTACACGGTCAATTCCATACACAACATTGAGCCCAGAACCGTTATCCCAGCTCACCATCAAGCTGCCTGTATCATCAACTCCAAGTACTGTTCCCTGTGTTCCGATTGGTGGGGCCTGTACATCATCCATCTCCAATAGCTCAACACGAGTACCGGCAGGATATTGATTTCTTAATCGTTCAACGATTGCTGCATTAGGGAATCGCATCTTCATGCACCTCCTTTGCAGGTGAACCGTTCCTGAAAGCGGAGCTTCCGGTTAAGTTCTTGAGTAGGATTTTTCTGGTCGCCTTATGTGCATCGCCGATAAATCCAAGACGAAGCAGGAAGCAGCGGAATGCATACTTCTTATTATCTGTAGGTTTCTCAGCAGAATTGATTCGTTTCTGCTTGATGCTCATCTGACAAAGGGCTGCAATGAAAGCAGTGTAGGCTGTGCATTCTTCGGCAGCAGGCATCTCTTTAAACCAAGGAAATGAAATAACATCTTCCTCGATAATGATTGGAAGCTCTGCAATACCAAGAGCCTTTTTGATGAGTGTTCCTTTTGCATCCAGAAGATTGGTAAGGTTGCCAACTGCGACCTTATCCAGTGGAATGGAAATGGTAAGTCCAGTAGTTTCTGACATAATGAAATCCTCCTTTTGATTTGGTAGTACATTAATCACTCTAAAGGCACATAATAGCAAGCTATATATCCAACAAATATGTGCCTTTAGAAAGTGTAGTTTTTGTCTATCAATCAGCGTCGGATTCTTCTTCGATAGCTACCTCATCATAGGAATAAGTAAGGCCATCGCGGATAACAGAAACGCCATCGGAAGTACCTACCTGTTCAATGTAGCGCTTCACGATGACGTCTGCGTATTTTTCATCTAATTCAATTGTGTGGCAGATACGACCGGTCTGTTCGCAGGCGATAAGCGTACTGCCGGAACCACCAAATGGGTCAAGTACGATGCAATTGCTCATGCTGGAATTCATAATCGGATATGCAATTAAAGCAATCGGCTTCATTGTAGGATGGTCTGCATTCTTCTTAGGCTTTTCAAATTCCCAGATAGTTGTTTCTTTTCTGCCGGAGTACCACTGATGTTTGCCGGACTTTTTCCAACCAAACAGACATGGCTCATGCTGCCACTGATATGGAGAACGACCAAGAACAAGAGAAGGTTTCTTCCAAATACAACAGCCGGATAAATAGAAGCCTGCATCAGCGAATGCTTTTCTAAAGTTCAAGCCTTCCGTATCAGCGTGGAAGACGTAAATGGAAGCATCCTCGGCCATAGCCTGTTCCATATTCGTAAAGGCATCCAGCAAGAACTGATAGAAGGAATCATTATCCATGTTATCGTTCTGAATCTTACCGGCAGTGCCTTCGTAGTTAACATTGTACGGAGGGTCGGTTACCACCAGATTTGCCTTCTTGCCAGCCATCAGCATTTCATAGGATTCAGCTTTAGTGCTGTCTCCGCAGTAAAGACGGTGGGAACCAAGACACCAAAGGTCACCGGTCTTGGTGATGGTAGGCTTCTGTAATTCTGCAGCAACATCAAAGTCATCTTCCTTGATATTGTCTTTTGTGGAATCCTTGAATAAATCATCAAGCTCTGCAGGCTCAAAACCTGTAAGGGATACATCAAAGTCAGCACCTTGAAGGTCTGCAATCAATAATGCTAATTTATCGTTATCCCATTCACCACTGATTTTATTCAGTGCGACATTTAATGCTTTTTCATGTTCGACATCAAGTTCAACAACTACGCAGTCAACTTCTGTCATACCCATATCCTGAAGTACTTTTAATCGCTGGTGGCCACCAACCACACAGCCGGTAGTAGCATTCCAGATAACAGGCTCCACATAACCAAACTGCTCAATCGAGCGCTTTAACTTTTCATATTCTGGGTCACCGGGCTTTAAATCCTTACGAGGGTTATAATCCGCAGGAAGAAGCTCTGCGACATTTTTCTTTTCTATCTGCATAAGCGACCTCCTTAAAACAATCCCCATTCAGCGAACTTTTCAAAGCCGCCAACGGATGCAATATATTCTGCTGCCATATCCACGAGTTCTTGATATGGATGTCCATCAATCATGTCATCACCAATGGCACAGGCAATCTGTACCGGCTTGCCAGTTTCCTGAGCCTTTAAAAATGCGTAGATATTAAGCGTGACATCAGCCTTAGATAAGTCTTTGCCATGAAGACCACCACCAGTAACAGAGTCAGCCATATCACTTCCAAGCTTTCTGTTAGTAGCGCCAGTATCAACATCTGTCCCACCAGTCCAATCACCGAGCGGATTGATTTCTGCAGGAGGGTACATATTAGAAAGCTCAGCAGTAGAAGCATTGCTTTGGCAGATGATGAGTCTTGCTTCATCAATAATGTACTTTCCGTCATATGGATAATGTGTGTAAATATCATGCGCAATCACAGATAGAGCTTTCTGTTCCTCTGTAAGAGGCATTCCTTTGAAGATACCATTATCACCACAACGAATACCATCAGACTGGTTATCAGATAAATGCTTATCCTGTGGAACGATATCAATATCGGCCCATACTGCACCGGCGATTCTGTGAATTACAGCTTCAACATCTAATGGATTGATAGCAGCAGTAGTTTCAATTATTACATGACACTTACCATGTCCGATAAGGACTTCAACTGCAATTTTTGGAGCAGCTTCAGTTTTATAAGCTAAGTCAACAATTGCGCCAGCAATTCTATCTGCTATCTTATCCGGATGACTTGGATTCACTTTTTCAATCATAGTTAGTTTCCTTTCCTTGCGCGAAGCAGGCGCTCCATAGCATCATCCATTGGAGTAGCACCGCTGTATTCGGTAGCGCAATTTTCTTTTACAATTTGATAGATTTCCATCCAGAGCCTGTTGGTCTGGCTCATAAAGTTCTGACTCATTGCTACATAAGGTGATTGGATAGCATTACCGGTAGTAGGGTGCTTTGCAAGGAATCCAAAATCAGATATAGCTTCTTCGCATTGAATCCATCTGGCAACACTCATCGCATAGCGTTCAAGTAGCTGGGGAGAAACGAGTGTTGCACACTTACGCTCTGCCAGCCACTCCCATGTTGCAATATAAACTTCTTCAGCCACCAGCGGTTTTCCGTCCTTCTGAGTGGCGGATAACAACTTGGATGGTTTGGGCATTTGCTGACCTTCTAAATCGACCGCTTTATTATCGAAGTCGATGACAGTCAACGTTCTCTTGCCCGGATTGCCCTCAGCAATTTTGTCAGCTAAGGGCTTCTTTTTGGCTCCAGCGCCGATGCGAGCGCCACCACGGTTTGTACCGTCCTTAGCCATAATTCATGCACCTCCTTATATACCCCGTTTGAAACCGCGACTTTGCGCGTGTGACCCCACGCCCGTTCCACGGGAGATTTGCTGTAGAGATTTGACCGGCCCCTAGGGTCATTCTTTGTTGTGCCAGCGGTCACCATGTTCAGCATGAATCCTTGCATGACACGCTTTGCAAAGGGCTTTCAAGTTCTCTCTGTCGTGTGTTCCACCTTGGGATAGAGGCTTCATGTGATGTATCTCCTCGGTTGGCGTGTACACACCTTTCTCAAGGCAGACTTCACAAAGCGGATGGGCAGCAGCGTAGCTATCTCTAATACGCTTCCAAGCTCTGCCATACCTTCTCTTGGTAGCAGGGTCACGTTCGTATCGTTCGTAGCGCTTGGCCTCAACCTTGGCATGTTCTTCACAGAAGCGACCGTCAGTAAGGTTGGGACAGCCGGGATAAGAACAGGGTCTCTTTGGTCGTCTTGGCAAACAAAACACCTCCTTGTAGGCATAAGAAAAGCCCTGTGGGTCGGGTGTGACCTACAAGGCTTCCTGTGATTTTCTTTTTTGCTATTGTAATATTATCATAAGAGAAGACTCTCATTCTATCACATTAGCTCTCATCCTTTTCTGGAACGACGATTTCCTTTAAAGCTGCGCTATGCATACGATGGACATGCTGCATAGAGTAGTTCATATCAACAGCAATCTGCTCCCAAGTGATAAAGCAAAGATATCGCTTTTCAAGAAGGGTCTGGTATTCCACATTAGGAACAGCCTTGATAACTTCCATGATTTCTTTCTTGAGATTTACAAGCTTTTCGATATCAGCTTTTAGCTCATCTTCCAAATCTAATATCTTTATAATGCAGTCTTCCAAACGAGAACCACCACGATTTGGATTACGAGGCATATCAGAAAAGGTAGTGGTGCATCTGGTAGCTAAGTCATTTAAGGAAGCTATCTGCTGTGTCTTTGAAGTAATACGCTCATCAAGATAACGAGCCTGTAATAAATATTCTTTTGCGTTCATGCAATACCTCCGGAATTTAAGATTTCCCTTGGATTGGCATTGATTTTCTTAGATTGTCATAGGTTGGCTTTTACTGCATCAATAAGTGCATTCTGCGATACTTCCTTTAAGGATAAGGCCTTCAAAATTCTTTCGTCGATGGTGCCTTTGGTAATGATATGTTCAATAACCACGGTACCGGAAGATTGTCCTTGTCTCCATAAACGGGCGTTGGTTTGCTGATATAATTCCAGCGACCATGTCAACCCGAACCAGATAAGTGTGGAACCGCCAGCTTGAAGATTCAAACCATGACCTGCAGAAGCTGGATGTATGACCGCTACAGGAATATCGCCATTATTCCAATCGATGATATCTTTGCTGGTCTTGATTTCTCTGACATCAAAGCGTTTCTTGATACGCTGTAAATCATGCTTGAACCAGTAGGCCACCAGAAGAGGTTTACCATTTGCGGATTCGATAATATCCTCTAAGGCATCGAGCTTTCTATCATGGAATTCCACAATATTGCCTTCATCATCATAAATGGCACCATTAGCAAGCTGTGATAACTTTCCGGTAAGAGAAGCAGCGTTAGCAGCAGTGATTTCTCCTTCAGGAAGCTCTAATATGAAGTCAGCTTTTAGTTCTTCATAGCGCTGTTCTTCATCTTCGGATAACTGAACCTCATATTGAGAAGTAATCAACTCAGGCATCTGCAGATGGTCGGTAGATTTCATAGAAATCGTGATATCCGATATTTTTCTGTAGATGGCATCTTCCGCATAAGGCATCGGTTTGTAAGAGTAGATGATTTCACCATTTCTCTTATCTGGAATGAAGTAGTTGTTTCGATAGTGGGTGATGAAGCGACCAAGGCGCTCTCCAAAATCCAGAAGCTTAAATTCTGCCCATAAATCCATCAAGCCATTAGAGCTTGGTGTACCAGTCAAACCGATGATGCGTTTTACCTTTGGTCGAACCTTCATCAAGGACTGGAATCTTTTTGATTTATGATTTTTGAAAGAAGAGAGCTCGTCAATAATCACCATATCGTAATTGAACTCATATCCGCTGCTATCAATCAACCATCCCAGATTTTCTCTATTGATAATTGTGATATCAGCGCCTGCCATCAAAGCCGCTTTTCTTTCCTTAACAGTTCCAACTGCCACAGCATAAGTCAGATGTTTAAGGTGCTGCCATTTTGATATTTCTGCTGGCCATGTATCACGGGCCACTCGAAGTGGTGCGACCACCAAGATACGATGTGCTTCAAAACTGTCGAATAACAGGTCTGCGATGGCAGTCAGGGAAATCACTGTCTTACCAAGACCCATATCGAGGAGTACTGCAGCTACGGGATGATTCTCAATGTAATCAATGGCATAGGATTGATAATTATGTGGAGAGAAGTTCATGCATCATACCTCCAATCCCATCAATGCTATCTATCACATAGACCTTAAAGCCAAGTGAACGAAGCATTCTGTGTCTTGCTCTTTGAAGAGGGCGAGGGCTGGCTCCGGGAGCCTTAAGCTCCACAAAAGCAAACACCCCATCAGGCAGTAATACAAGGCGGTCGGGCATTCCTGCGAAACTAGGAGACACGAACTTTGGTGCAATACCACCAGCCTTTTCAACCTCGGTTTTTAACTTGTTTTCTATATTTTTTTCTAACATTGTCATCCTCCCATCAGGGTTTAATTTCTTAATGTGCAAGGTGTATCAATGGTATTTACTGAACTTTTTTATATATAATTTTTTATAAGCTATAGAAAAGTTTATACAGAGACATTAATACACCTTGTCATAATAGCCATTAGTCTAAGAATTCCTCGTCAAAATCGTCCTCGGTTCTGATACGAAGGCCCTTAAAATAACGTTTTCTATTCTGAGTGATACGCTCATAGCCTGCATTCTCCAAAGCAAAGTAGAAGTCGGCGGTACTTCGCACGTACTCGTTGGTATCCATGCAGTAATTTCGGTAGGCCTGATAAAGAGCAGAAGAGCTTTCTTTATACTCGCTGCCCACGTCGCACTTATCTTCAAGGAAGTGAGAGAACCAGTCATTCTGGCTACGGTATTCATTGATGGCATCCTGTACACAAGCAGGAACCGGAATCTGATAATCAAGTTCGATGACCTTCTTGGCACCTTCGATAACCCATGCAAGTATTGCTTCACCAGCGTTGTCATAAAGGTACTCGCTGTAATTCTTGATGTCGCTGCTGCCGGTAATCTTGGCATTGAATGGAATGACGATAAGACGTCTCCAGATACCATCATCGGATGCGGATACACGAGGTAAGTGATTTGTGTAAAGTACCAGCGTGTGACAAGGCTTGAACGAGAAGGGGTCTTTATACTTCTTTTCTGCAAATACATCATCAGTAGAACAGAGCTGCTTGACGGTGGAGTCGTTCAGTCTAGCACCTTCCTGCATTTCTGCAGCAATAAGAAGTCTTTTCCCTTTAACCTCAGCCATCTCAGGTTTAATGTTTCTGCGGCATCCAACCGTTAAGGTGTCTGCAGAGATGTTACCGGAATAAAGTCCAAGTACACGAGAGATGGCATTCCAGAAGGTAGACTTACCATTACGACCATCACCATAGGCAATGATGAGTGCTTCTACATATACTTTGCCGATAGCAGCAAGACCACAAATCATCTGAACGTAATCAATAAGCTCCTGATTGTGCTGGAAGATAAGATTCAAGCTATCCAACCATATAGGCATACCTTTTTGGCTTGGAGATACCGATGTGATTTTGGTAATAAAGTCTTCAGCAGAATGTTCACGTGCTCCGGCGATACCTTTTCTAAGGTCGTAAGTAGCTTCCGGTGTACAAAGGGCGAAGCAATCTGCATCTAAGTCTCTTGGTGAAATCTCAAGCATCGGATGCGATTCCTTTAAGGTCGAAGTGACATTCTTAGAATCACGACGTTTAATGGCAAAGTTCAAATATGCCTTGGCTGCAAGATACTCCTGATATACCTGCAGCTGTTCTTCGTTCATAAGCTGTTCAGCCTTGGACTTAGATGTGCTATCAAGTATGTTCTGAGCACCACAGTTTTTCATTTTGTCGAGTGCTTCCATCAAATCATTGTTAGCTTCCTTCATCTGACGACGAGTAAGCTCATGTGCAACAGCTTGTGCACCCGGTTCGCTTTCCTGCCAGTAGTGGTCAGAGTAACGAATAAAGTGAGTGGCTGGAGAGTAGCGAAGTTCGTTTGAGAAGTATTTTGCTAAAACCTCAGCCTGACCAACATCGGAATAATCCTCCGGTTTATAACAAGAAGGGTCGTTATATACTTCTGGTGCAACATAGCCATCCTGCTGAGCTACACGAGCAAAGAATCTCTGTGCGCTGTGCCAGATGGTAGCAAGTTCACCGTTATCCAGCGGCGGCACACATTTAGCTGCTTCTTCAAGGAAGGTCTGATATGCTTTATCGCTATCACCGTATTTCTTAATGACACGACCGGCGAATCTGGACATGGTTGCATTACGACTTCCTTCAGGAATGACCGAGCCATCATACTGACCATCTTCCATATCCTCATCGAATAAATCTTCATCCAGAAACTCTGTTAAATTCATACGTCCCGGATACAAAGCTACATCAGCGGCAGCAGTTCCAAAGAAGAAACGAGCTGCATCCAGCGCCTGTGTATCAAAGTAAGGAAATATGGAATTTACAAGCTTCTTCACATCGCTATAAAGCATAGCGTCGGATACATAGTCGATTGGAAATAATACATGGAACTTTGGTCTGGCAGGCTTACCATTCTTTTCTTTGTTATTAAAGCGGCTGAAGTGGACTGCGAATGTTACACCCGGAAACGCCTGCATGACATCTTCAGGAGTGACCCAATCGTCAGGATTTTCAGAGTGGTCGTTATCGCAATCCACAGGAAGGCAATCGCTGCCGATAAAGTTATCTCCATTACGATAGTTATTCTTATATTCAGCACATACATAATCATGGCTGATTGCTGCTTTAAGACTGGCTTCATCTAAGACAACGGTCTTATGAGGGTAGGAACAGTTACCCGGATTGCCAGTAACATCTGCGCTATAGATAGTAAACATTAGTCGTATACCTCCTCTGCAGAATCTTCCAGTACCTTAGTGATGAACTTCAAAGCGCGAATCATGGTTTCAAGCTCACAGTCGCCACCAAGCATAACCTCAAAACCTTCTGTATCGCCGAAGCGGTCACGCATAACACGAACATCAATATCAGTACAACCTTCATCCTTGATGCGGAAGTAGGTACGGCCACCATGACCTGTATCGCCTCCCATATAACCGGTAGAGCCTGCTTCAACTTCTAAAATGTTGCAGCTGTAGATATCACGTGTGTAAGTAGTAATTTCTGTTCCATCTTTTAATCTGCGTCTGTTTTCTCTAATTTCATACATAGTCTTAAACCTCCTGACATTCTTCTGTGAAATAACGCAAGCGGTAGTTCTTCCACTTGGCACGGTTGATTTCTGCTTTCATTCCTTCTGAGATGCGACTGCCGAATACCCAGACTTCAGAGCATTTACTCATTAGGGCGTTTCCGAAGAACAAACCAAGCTCACGTTCTTTTGGATTTTCATCATCAAGGAATTGTGGAAAAAGCAAATGTGGAGCTATCGGAATATATCCGACATCCACAGCGAAACGACTGTATCGTCTTGCAGCAGCTATGTTTGCTTCAATGTCACCAGCGTAGGGTGAGCAGATATAAACGATAGGCCTGAAAGCACGAAGGGCATGTTCTTCCTGTTTAATAATCTCCAATGCACCGTGTGCTGTTGGGTCAGGATAACCTTCGCTATTGTATTTACTGATGCTCATACCAGAGTCCTCCTTTCCGGCAGACATAAAAAGAGCGTCCACCTCTAATTTCCCACTGGAGATGAACGCTCGATTTGAGCGGAGATATTTAATCTTTTTTGTAAAAAGGTGTGGTGTATCCATCTGCACGAAGAAGTAAGCCTTTAGCCCAAGGCGGTGTTCGGCCCATCTGTTCACAGATTGCATCAAGAGATACCTTCGGGTCTGCTTCGATAACAAGTTCATCATGAATATGCATCACGATGGAGCAGCAGCGTAGTGTTTTCATGGCATAGCACAAAATATCACGAGCAGTTGCCTGTACAATATTCTCGACGAACTTCGGCCCGTAAGAATCGAGGCGTTCCCATTTCTTAGTTCCACCAACGCCTTCATAGGTGATGCAGGAACCTCCGAACTTATTGGTTCCGATTTTCGGCTTCACATAAGCGAGCTTTCTGCCTGAAGGAAGAGTGATGAACAACATACCGCTTTTGCAAGAGAAGGTCAGTCCATAATCTGTAGTGGTATGTTTATATTTAACAGCTTCCATAACAGCACGGTCGACTGCCCACCAGAATTCAACGATACGAGGGTTGGCTTGTCTCCATGCATCAACAAGAGCAGGAAGTTCATCTTCACTAAGGCCCATGTCAAGAGCGCCCATTGCTTTTAAGGCACCGACACTGCCTCCATATCCAAGTGCCAGTTCAGCAATCTTACCTTTTTGACGCAAGTGACCATTGATTCCGTGCTTTTCAACAGGAACCTTAAACATCTGAGACGCAGAAGCGCAGTAGATGTCGCCGCCATTTTCAAAGACCTGTTGCCTCCAAGATTCACCTGCAAACCATGCGATAACACGTGCTTCAATAGCAGAGAAATCAGCAACATAAAATAGAGAATCTTCTCTAGGAATAAATGCAGTTCTAATAAGCTGGGATAATGTATCTGGCACATCTTCATATAAGAGTTCAACACCATCAAAATCACCGCTTCTTACAAGACTTCTTGCTTCTGATAAATCAGGCAAGTGGTTTTGTGGAAGGTTCTGCAACTGGATATTACGACCGGAGAATCTACCGGTTCTGTTTGCTCCATAGAATTGAAACATGCCGCGTGCACGGCCATCGCTGCAGACAGTTTTCTCCATAGCCTGATATTTACGCACAGATGATTTGGCAAGCTGCTGACGAAGGGTAAGTACATCAGCAAGATTATCTGGTGCATCCTTTAAGAGTTCAGCCACAGCTTTCTTATCAAGACTATCTGTCTCGATGCCATTATTCGATAGCCATTGCTTCATCTGCTGGACGGAGTTTGGATTTTCAAGTGCAGTCATATCTTTTATGGCAGCGGTTAACTCTTCACGTGAACGAGTATCCATTGCAATTGCCTGCTGCACCAATTCCATATCAAGTCTGACACCACGGTCGTTGATTTCTTGGTCGATATGGTATTCCTCCCAGACTTCATCAGGCACCGGGAATTTACGAAGCTTGTGCTGGATACCCATCTCAGTTTCTACATCTCGGATGTTATAACGCTTGAAGGCTTCCCATTTATCAGGCGCATGAAAATGGCGATTTCTCGTTCTACCACCATTCGATTTTGTTGCAGCACAAGGCTGGCAGAAATATTTGATGAGGTCTTTTCCCTCTGTGAGCTTCTGCTGTTCAAGACCTAATACAGCACCGACACCTTCCAGAGATAAAGGAAGTCCCATTGTGGCGGCCCATATCATGGAACAGCGCCAACTTTCAGGAGATAGATAAGTACCAGTAGGGTACCCAAGAAATCTTGAAAGACAGATACGTTCAAATGCTGCATTGAAGGCCCATTTGATAACAGCATCATCTTCAAGTGCAGCAATTATCTCTTCAGGAATTGTTTCATCACAGGCTAAGTCAATCACCTGAACCGGCTGACTATCGACACTGTAGGCGAAGAGTAATATTTCAAAATTATCGGACTCGCAGTAACGATACACACCAGTCTTTGGAAGCGGTACATCACTGTAAGTCTCGATATCAATACTTAATGTTTTCATTAGCTTGTCCTTTCTATAACACAAGCGGCAGAGAGGTTATGTTCCTTCCTGCCGCCTGCTTGATGTTATTTACCAGAGCGCCATTTACGCCAATCTGCTGCCAGCTTCTTATATGCATAGATTACAATCTGTGCGATAAACTTGAATACGTGATAGAACACATATCCATAGACAACGAAGATAAGAGTGTAGCAGACGGAGTAAACAATAATCTGGTTTGCGATATTAATCATATTATCCATTGATTGTCACCTCGTTTTCATAATCCCGGAGATGACTGGATGCCACCTCCGGTTGGGTATTTATTTGCTGTATTCCTTCATGCGAGCTTCGTGATATTCAAGGTCACGCTTGTCCTTGTCAGCTTCGCGCTGTTCACGCTTGTGGTCGTTGATGAAGTTCTGGATAGCAGTGATAAGGAATACCACGCTAAATACAAGCCAGATAGAAAGAAGGATGATGATAAGGATAGCTTCAATCATTTCCATAGTCGACACCTCCATTAATCAAGGAAATCGTCATCTTCATCAGATGCGAAATCAGACTCAGCACTTGCTTTACCGCCAAGAGGCTCACCATCGCGAATCTTCTGTAAGTTGTTAAGTCCACAAGCGATTCCCTTATTACCAGAGCTGTTGAAAGCATAGAAGCTGATGCTAGCACGTCCGTAGACACCAGAATAAACTTCAGAGCGAGTAAGGATAGGATTGCGGTCTGCATCTACGATACCCGGTGCAGATGTAGCGTTGGCGTTGACGAAGTATGCATTGGCATAGGCTGCATCATCAGGTCTTTCAAGGTCACCATCACGAAGAGGTGTCTTGATGACAGAAAGAGCAGGAACAGACTTACCATTACCCTTAAGCTTGCTTTCGCCTTCCTTATAGGCAGCTTCGATAGCAGCTTTAATCTTGGCAACAGTCTTTGTGTCAGACTTAGGGATGATAAGAGATACGCTGTACTTAGGTGTACCTCCGTTGATTGACTTAGGCTCCCAGACGTTAGCGTAAGACCAACGAGTGTCAGGGCCAGTGATTACCTTCATAGGATTAGATACTTTTACATTCTTGTTCATTTAATTTTCCTCCATAAAATCAGATTTTGCGTTGTTCATAGCCGGACGCTTATCGCTTTCCGGAACGAGAGTAGGTTTGCCTTGCGGCTTTTCGATGTAGGCTGCAAGAAGTTCATCGAAGCGAGATTTACCTAAAAGCTTCTGCATGGCTGTGATACCAAGAAGCTTCTTTTCATAAGGGTCAAATCCTGCATCTGTGACTGCTTCAATTACTGCAGCTTCATTTGAGTACTTGCGGTTAGAACGACCTTCGACTAACTTCCAGCCAGTCCATTCCTTACCGCTGATTGCCTGCTGAAGAGCGTATTCCTTAATATCGGATGCCCATGATACAAGCTCATCCACACGAGATAAGATGACTTCAATTTCTGTATCCTCCAAAAGTGGTGGAAGCTTGAAATCATGCTGTGCAAGTAGAAGATTAGCTTCTGCTCTGGCACGACATTCATGCTTGGCCTTACAGAAACCACACCATTCTCCACAAAGGAAGTTGCCATCACCGGCAAAGGCAAGTTCTGCAGTTGGCTTCAACACCTCATCGGCCCAAGAGTATAAATCTTCTTTGCTTAATTCATAGGTAGAGATGTTCTGACGACGAGGCTGATAGATGGTCATGCTGACGTTATCAATGTCGTAGATGTCATCGAACAGTTCCAGAGCGCCAAGTGCATAACATTTCATCTGTGGGTTATCTTCGGCTGATACAAGGACACCAAGTCCGTGTTTGTAATCAATGATGCGAAGAGTACCATCTGCGATGATGATGCAGTCGGCGGTTCCAAATCCCTGTTCAACCCAGCGTGAGAAATCAACTCTCTGTTCAATTAAGACTACTGGGTCTGCGCAGGTTTCTTTGGCGGCTTCTACCTGTTCAAGGATGTAGGATGCATAGCCATTAGCGCAGTCATCCATTTCCTCGTTGTACCATGTTAAGTTTTCGGTAGGGTCTGAAGCTTTCATGTTTAATGCTTTACGAACCTTGTACTCGCAAAGCTCATGAGCATCAGTACCTTCGGCAGCATAGTTGCTACCTTTGTCTTCGTAGGTTTCACATAACCTTGCTGAAGGTGGACAGTGAAGCCAGCGATGTGATGCTGAAGCGGATAAGACCGCATGTGCTTTACTTGCCATCATCCAGTTCCTCCGCATCCTTTAACAAGGCTTCATAGTGTTTAGGGTCTACACCGGATAACTTCTTAGCTCCATATTTCTGAAGCAGAGTACGGATAGCAGCTGTATGTCCTGCACGAGACTTTTCTGCTAAGACAGCACGTACCTCTTCTAATGTAAGTTCCGGTTTCTTTTCTGTTTTTGCTTCTGCTACCGGAGTCGCATCAGCATCTGAGCTAAACTGTGCAGCTAACCAATTGGCTGCTTCATTAATAGCAGCGGCTGCATTGCGTAACTTTTCGATAGTCATAGCCATATCGCTCATTTTGCTCATGGTGAATTTCTCCTTCCTTAGATTGTCTTTGCTTTGCGAGGATTGTCATATTTCTCGCCATTCTTGCTGATACCTGACTGATTGCTTTAAGTACTGCAATCACTTCAGCGTCGGTACCACCGGAATCGAAGTAGTGTTCTCTCATCGTCGTCACCTCCCATCTGTGTTAGTTGCAAGGCTTGTTGTTTCGTGCCTTACACTTTTCCACTGGAGAGAGGGCGACGATTTGAGCGGAGAAATTTTGAAAAAAGTTAAAATCCCTCTGACAATCTTTTGATAGACGGTCAGAGGGACGAGTTGCTACCTATGTATTAGTAGCCGCGAACCTTATGAAGTTCGGTTCTGATTTTCTTCATCTGGTCTGCAAAGGTACGCTGTTTACGACCTAAGCGTTTAGCAATTTCTCTGTCGGAGATAGAGCAGTCGTCTTTCCAGTATTCGATAATCTTATCCGCGTCCGGGTCGAGTTCTCTTAAACGCTGGAAGAGCTGTTCTAATAAGATTCTGTCGCTGATGACTTCTTCCATTAAGTCAGGAGTAGCAAGCTCTTCTGATTCAAGAAGGGTGCGTCCATCTTCAGTCATTGGTGCATCAAGTGAAAGAAGCCTATAACCTAAATGATGTTCACAATTCTCACAATCACCATCACAGGCCCAGATGAACTGCTTAGGGCACTTGCAGCGATGATAGTACTGTTCCTTCTTACGGATGCGAGTTGCTTCACGATAGAATTCCTGAAATTGCTGTTCAGTACAAGGAACCTTTTCCTTGAGTGAACGGATGTAGATGAATCTTTGACTCTGATTGTCTTTGTTTGCCATGTCTTTTACCTCCGTTGGCTTGAATTTCCAAGCGGAGTAAAGAAGCATGGCTGCCAGTATTAATATTCATAGTTGGTCACCTCATGCGGATAACTCCGCTTTGTTTCTGGTGACCAGCTCGTTTGCTAAGCTGGCACTGTATTTACTTGTTAGACCTTTCTATCAATTGCAAACACACCACGTGGCCACGAAGATGGTGAATTGGTAGTTGGGCCAGACAGTTTAACGTCGTGTCCGGGACGGTTATTTATTTAGTTGTCATTGGCTATCTGCTCTAAGTCAGCGAAGACTTCGCTGTAATAGCAGGAAGCTAAGTTGTGTAATCCAGTTGCTTCATATCTTGCGAAGACCGAATTAACAACAGCAGAACCATACTCGGCTGCCACTATGGAAGCGGCATTCTCGATATTGGTTTTCCACATTTCGATTTCATGCTTCTGCATTTTCTAATCCTCCTTTTTGAAAGAGTTAGAATCGATTCTGTAATAGTTATACCAAGCGAAAAAGACACTTAAAATTGAGCCAAATACAGAAAAAAAGACACTTTGGACACTTTGAAAGACACTTTTTTGAATGCCGGTTATTGTCGGTTTATAATGATTTACAATTTGTTAATATGGCAAAGGATTGATTTTTGTTGGTTTTTGGTATATAATGTAGAGTGATTTATTGTAAATATCTGTAGGAGGTGGTGCTTGAGTGAAACTTGAAGATATATGTAGATGTGTTTACCCTGCCTGTCCTAATATAAAAAGCCAAGATAAGTTCATAATTGCTTTATTCACAGCGAGTGGAGACGGTAATGTATCAAAGAGTTATGCCAAGCAGCTATTTACAGGTGCTAAAGGATTTGTGTTGAATCAGAAGTATCCGCTTAGAGGAAAAGAAAACTATGATTCTCTGGTACAGTTCTTTGAAAACCAGATAAATGATGCAGATGCAGTTTTATTAGAATGGGGAGTTCCTGTTAAGGATGAGCCAAATAAAAAAGCGTTAGCCATTGCACTAACGCGACAAATGAAATTACTAATTGATAGTGATTCCGAAGACGTAGATGATACGGTGATTCTTGATTACCAGCAGATAAAACTCGAAGGTATTGATTTAAAAGATAAGGAATACAGGCAACCGCTATATAAGGGTGATAATGTTTCTGTTTATCAAAATACAAGACATGAGATTGCCAGTTATGATTCTGTGACGCATACATGGGAATTGATGAATACCGGAAAGATTGTCTGGACTGGAAGAAAATTAGTAAATAAACGCGGCCCTAAAGATAGGCCCGAAGCGCATCCCGATGTTATTGATATTCCGGATGTAAAGCCGAATGAAAGAATAAAAATAACCACGACCTTTGATGGACGTGGCTTCGATGGAGTAACACATTGTAAGTGGGAAATGCAGGATTCTGATGGAGAGAATTGTTTCCCAGAAAGAGATTCGTTATTTTGCGTAACGATAGACGCAAAGTTTAAGCGCAATTAGAGACGGAGGTAAACGCGTGAAAGAACAAGCTATTGAAAAATGGTCAACCTTGAAAGAAGTTCAGGAATATTTAGGTGTTGGTCGTGACACCATTTTGCAGTGGATTGCAAAAAGAAATATGCCAGCATATAAAGTTGGTCGCCTCTGGAAATTTAAACTATCAGAAGTTGATGATTGGATTCGTTCCGGTGGCGCTGCAGATGATAATTCTGTGACAGATGAATAAGCTGTCCGTTTTTTAGGACACATGATTTTATAGAATTATGATGTGGGAGTGTACCTACCATCAAAAAGACAAAATTAGTCAAAGAAAGGTATGGATGAAAATATGGATAATCAAGTACACAATGCGATTGTGAGTTTTATATGGGGAATTGCTGATGACTGTCTGCGTGACGTGTATGTTCGCGGTAAGTATCGTGATGTTATTCTTCCGATGACAGTTATTCGTCGTCTTGACGCTATGTTAGAGGATACTAAACCAGCAGTTCTTGCGATGAAGGAAAAAATGGACGCAGCAGGTATAACTAACCAGTGGCCAGCTCTTTGTAATGCAGCAGGTCAGGCTTTCTGCAACTCATCACCATTCTTATTAAAAGACCTTACAAGTCGAGCTAAGAAGCAGACTCTGAAGGTTGACTTCGAAGCCTACTTAGATGGATTTTCACCTAATGTGCAGGAAATATTGGAAAAGTTCAAATTCCGCAATCAGATTGATACGATGATTGATGCCGATATCCTTGGTGCAGTTATTGAGAAGTTTGTTTCGCCTACTATCAATCTTAGTCCAAAGCCTGTATATACAGATGATACTATGAGCACAATTAAGCTTCCGGCTTTGGATAATCATGGTATGGGCACAGTATTTGAAGAGTTAGTTCGTAAATTTAACGAAGCAAACAACGAGGAAGCTGGAGAACACTGGACACCTCGCGATGTAGTTGACCTTATGGCTGATTTGATTTTTATGCCAATTGCGGACCAGATTATGGATGCTACATATTCATGTTATGACGGTGCCTGCGGTACTGGTGGTATGCTTACCGTTGCGCAGGATAGAGTTATGACTCTTGCAAAAAGAAGAAATAAGAACGTTTCTATTCATCTTTTTGGACAGGAAATCAATCCAGAGACTTATGCGATTTGTAAGGCTGATATGCTCTTGAAAGGTGATGGTGAACAAGCTGAACATATTGCTTATGGTTCGACTTTATCTGCAGATGGAAATGCTTCTCGTCAGTTCGATTTTATGCTTGCTAATCCTCCATACGGAAAGAGCTGGAAAACAGATGCTGAGAAAATGGGCGGTAAGAAGGATATTCTCGATAGTAGATTCAATACTTATTTGGAAGATGGAACACAACTTACTATGATTCCAAGAACAAGTGATGGTCAGCTTCTTTTCTTATTGAACAATGTGGCAAAAATGAAGAATGACACTCCGCTTGGAAGCCGCATTGCTGAGGTTCATAATGCTTCCTCCTTATTTACTGGAGATGCTGGTTCAGGAGAAAGTAATGCGAGAAGATATATGATTGAAAATGATTTAGTGGAAGCAATCATAGCTCTTCCAGATAACATGTTTTACAACACACCGTTGGGAACGTATATCTGGGTGTTATCAAATAAGAAGGAAGAAAGAAGAAAAGGAAAGATTCAGCTTATTGATGCATCATCAATGAAATCTCCGCTACGTAAAAATATGGGTAAGAAAAACTGTGAATTATCAGAAACTATCAGAAAAGAGATAATTAGAATTTTTCTTGAGATGGAAGAGAGCTCAGTCAGTCATGTTTTTGATAACGATGAATTTGCTTTTTGGTCAGTAACAGTTGAAAGGCCTTTAAGACTTAGAGTATTCCCAGAAAAGAAAATACCGAGAACATTATTTAAGAAAGAAGAAGAGTACGAACAAGTAAAGCTTGTTTTGAAGTCCTTAAGTAGTAGTGCTCATTTGGATGATTGGAGTGCTTTCTCAAAAGAAACAAAACTTAAGGCTGTCTTACTCAAAAAAATACGCCCATATATTACCGAGAAAGATCCATCTGCTAAAGCGATTGCTGGCGAGGCTGATGCTGACTTGAGAACAACAGAGATTATACCTTTTAAGTATGTTGGAGGAATTGAACAATTCATTGAGAATGAAGTATTTCCTTATGCTCCAGATGCATGGGTTGACGATAAGTCGATTAAAATTGGTTATGAATTATCCTTCATTAAGTATTTCTATAGGCCTATGGAACTGAGAGATATGAAAAGCATAGTTGAGGAGCTCAAACTTTTGGAAAAGGAAACAGATGGTATGCTTAGTGATATTTTGGAGGGATTAGAGGAATGAAAAAATACGAAAACTATAAACCTTCAAATATTGGATGGATGGGAGATGTTCCTGAACACTGGGATTTACTCAGAATAAAGCGAATTTTTCAAGAAAGGAAAGAAAGAAATAATCCAGTTGTAACAGATTTTATTCTTTCTTTGACGGCTAAGCAGGGCGTTGTTCCAGTTGCTGAAAAAGAAGGTGCTGGAGGAAATAAACCTAAAGATGATTTAACATTATATAATGTTTGTCGCGAAAATGATTTACTTGTTAATTGCATGAATGTTGTATCTGGAGCAGCTGGAGTTTCAAAGTGGGTTGGTGCTATAAGTCCAGTTTACTATGCCCTTTTTCCAAGAGACGAACAACAATGCAATGTTTGGTATTATCATCGAATTTTTAGATTGATTACTTTTCAAAGAAGCTTACTTGGGTTAGGAAAAGGCATTTTAATACATGAATCGAGCACCGGAAAGTTAAACACTGTTCGAATGAGAATTTCAATGGATTACTTGAATAATGTTCTTTTGCCAATTCCTCCTAAGGATGAACAAGACCAAATAATAAGATATTTGGATTGGCAACTATCAAAGATTAATAAACTGATAGCGACAAAACGAAAAGAAATCGCAAGAATAAATGAGCATTTACTTTTTTCGGTTAATAGTGCTGTAACTCACGGAATAAGAGGTACAGAGCTTAAAGATAGTGGTGTTTTTTGGATGGGAGATATCCCTAAAAATTGGAAACCAATTAAAATAAAATGGTTATTTGATGAAACAAATGAAAGAAATGTAAATGGAGATTTGGAATTGCTTACTTTTAGCAGAAAAAGAGGGTTAATTCCTTTTTCAGAAGCATCTGACAAAGAACCAAGTGCATCTGATTTAACTAATTATCGAAAAGTTGTGCCGGGACAATTACTTGAAAATAGAATGCAAGCATGGAGCGGAATGTTCATATGTGTAACTTGTGAAGGATGCGTATCACCGGATTATAGTGTATTTAATCCTTCAAAAGATAGATATGTAAATGTTAAATTTTATGAGTATGTATTCAGAAATCCTTTTCAAGTGGAACAATTTGCTAATGCTTCAAGAGGAGTTGGTAGTGGATTTAATCGACTATATACCCCAGCTTTTGGTGCTATATATACTGTATATCCCCCACAAGAAGAACAGGATGAAATTGTTGATTATTTAGATAATTTGAAGAAGAAATATCAGGTAACTATAGAAAAAATAGAGGCCGAAATTGAAACTTTACGTGAGATGAAGAACAAACTCATTTCTGATGTTGTTACAGGGAAAATAGATGTTAGAAATATAGTAATACCTGAATATGATTATATTGATGAAACAGATGATGACTCTGATGATGAAGATTTAGATGAGGAGTCAACTGACGAGGAGGTGTAAATCGTGGCATTTACAAACACAAAAGAAAGTGGTCTTGAAGCCTTAATTGTGAAATGGCTTGTTGAGCAGAATGGCTATGAGCAAGGCACCAACGCAGACTATAATCGCGATTATGCTATTGATGAAACTCGTTTGTTCCGCTTTCTTCAGGACACTCAGCCGGATTCTTTAGATAAGCTTGGAGTTTTTAAATCAGAAATCAAGAAGAATCAGTTCTTGAACCGTTTACAAGGTGAAATTGCTAAAAGAGGAATTATTGATGTTCTTCGTAATGGTGTTAAGGTCTATCCTGCCAGCTTGATTATGTTCTATTTGATGCCTACTGAAAATAATGCAAAAGCCAAGGAAATGTACGAAAAGAATATTTTCAGTGTAACAAGACAGCTGATGTATTCTAATGACTCTACAAGACTGGCCCTTGATATGTGCATCTTTATCAATGGGCTTCCTGTTATTACATTTGAGCTAAAGAATCAACTTACAAAGCAGGATGTTGATGATGCTGTTCAGCAGTATAAAGATGACCGCGACCCAAAAGAACTTTTATTCCAATTCAAGCGTTGTATGGTACATTTTGCTGTTGACGATGCTCGTGTGAAATTCTGTACGAAACTTGATGGCAAGAACAGCTGGTTTCTTCCTTTTGATAAGGGATATAACGATGGTGCAGGAAATCCTCCTAATCCGGATGGAATCATGACTGACTATCTTTGGAAGGAAATCCTCACAAAGAATAAGTTGAGCAGAATTATTGAAAACTATGCGCAGGTAGTAGTTGAAGAAGACCCAGATACTAAGAAAAAGACTGTAAAACAAATATT
The DNA here is from genome assembly GCF_050315195.1 of Clostridium sp. SGI.024. NCBI lineage: Bacteria > Bacillati > Bacillota > Clostridia > Eubacteriales > Clostridiaceae > Clostridium > Clostridium sp. SGI.024. Next base: position 50,854 of record NZ_JBNPON010000011.1, read on the forward strand.
TCCTCGTTATCATCAGCTGGATGTTGTTGAAAAGCTATTAGCTGATGTCAAGGAAAATGGTATTGGGAAGAGATATCTGATTCAACACAGCGCAGGTTCTGGTAAGTCAAATTCCATTTCTTGGCTTGCACATCAGCTTATTGAATTGGAGCAGGACGGACATCCAATGTTGGATTCGGTTCTTGTAGTTACAGACCGTAGAATTCTCGATAAACAGATAAGAGATAATATTAAGCAGTTCATGCAAGTGGCAAACACTGTAGCATGGGCTGAACATTCCGGTGACTTACGAGATGCCATCAAAGATGGAAAGCGTATTATTATAACTACAATAGAAAAGTTTCCTTATGTGGTTCCGGACATTGGTGCTAAGCATAAAAATAATAAGTTTGCAGTAATTATTGATGAAGCACATTCTGGTCAAAGCGGAAGAAACTCTGCACAGATGAACCTTGCTCTGTCTGGTCTTGCATCTGATGATGAGATGGACAACGAAGATAAAATTAATGCAATGATGGAAGGAAGAAAGCTGTTAACAAATGCAAGCTACTTTGCTTTTACAGCAACTCCAAAAAACAAGACATTGGAGACCTTTGGTGTGCCATATCAAGACGGAGATGAAATAAAGCACCGACCATTCCATGTATACACAATGAAGCAAGCTATTCAGGAAGGTTTTATTCTGGATGTACTGAAGTATTACACACCGATTGCAAGCTATTATAAGCTAATGAAAACTGTGCAGGATGACCCGATGTTTGACAAGAAACGAGCGCAGAAGAAATTAAGAGCGTTTGTTGAAAGTGATAGCTACACGATTGCTCAGAAGGCAGAAATGATGGTTGAGCATTTTCACGAACAGGTTATTTCAAAAGGAAAAATCGGTGGACAAGCTCGTGCTATGGTTGTTACATCAAGCATACCTCGTTGTATCGAATATTACTATGCAATAAACAAATGCCTTGCAGCAAGACATAGTCCATATAAGGCTATCGTAGCTTTCTCTGGAGAGCATAAGTATCAGGGACAGGAACCGGCGTTGACATCAGCCTCAATGAATGGTTTTACAGATGCAAAGATTCCAAAAACATTGAAAACAGACCCTTATCGTCTGCTTGTTGTTGCTGATATGTTCCAGACAGGATTTGACGAGCCTTTATTGCACACAATGTACGTGGATAAGATGCTTTATGATATTAAGGCAGTTCAAACGTTATCGCGTCTGAACAGATGTCATCCGATGAAGCATGATACTTTTGTCTTGGATTTTGCAAATAAGCCAGAGATGATTGAACAATCATTCTCACGATATTATAGAACAACATTGTTGTCTGGTGAAACAGACCCTAACAAGCTGTATGACCTCATAGCAACAATGGAAGGATATCAAGTTTATTCAAACGACCACGTGGAAAAACTTGTAGACCTGTATTTAAATGGTGCTGAAAGAGATATGCTTGACCCTATTCTTGACGCTTGCACCGTTGTTTATAAAAATCTTGATACTGAAGACCAGATTAAGTTCAAAAGTTCAGCAAAGGCGTTTTGCCGTACTTATGGATTCCTTGGTGCGATTTTACCTTATGGTGATGCTGAGTGGGAGAAACTTTCAATATTCTTGAACCTACTTATTCCAAAGCTTCCATCACCAAGAAACGATGATTTCTCAGAGGGTATTCTTGATGTAATAGACCTTGATAGTTATCGTTTGGAAGCGCAGGAATCTATGTCTATTAAGTTGGAAGATGCTGATGCAGAAGTGGCTCCGGTTCCAGCTGGTAGTACGGGACATATTGTTAATCCTGAAATGGATTTATTATCTATTATTCTGAATGACTTTAACGATATGTTTGGAAACATTGACTGGAAGGAGCCAGATAATGTTCGTAGGCAGATTATTGCAATTCCGGACATGGTTGCGAAGGACGAGAAGTATCAGAATGCTATGAAGAATTCTGATAAACAAAATGCTCGTATGGAAAGTGAACGTGCATTACAGCAGGTTATCTTCTCAGTAATGGCAGATAATATGGAACTTTTCAAACAATTCCAAGACAATCCTTCTTTCAAGAAGTGGCTGTCAGATATGGTATTTAACATGACATATGAGCCAAATGCTGGAAGCAAGATTGTAAAGTATCCAGAACCAAAACCAACAATGAGTATGGTAGCTGAAGATACAGTTCCATACGGAGACAAAAAATAAAAATGATGAAGGAGGCGCAGTATGAGCGAGGCGTTATCTAAAACATTACATGGCGATTTCGACTCAGTCTTTCACGAAGTTACACAGCCGGAAAAGGTGGCGTGGACGACTGAAGGACAACTGCGCCTGTTTCATTTGAAAATCAGAAACAATAAGTTTAATCCAGAAGAGATGAAAACTCTTCTATATCGTAATATTGGCGAGTATGTATTCTCACGCGCCAGAATAGAGAGATTTAAGGTTACCGGAGATGCCTTCGCTGTTGGGGCACAGGCAATCCGAGTTCTTAATAAAAATGGTGGTGCCGATGTTAAGGGTACTGGAGCTGAACTTGGTGAAATGCTCCTATATTCCTTTTTAGAGGAAAAACTAAACGCACCTAAGTTAATGAGCCGCGTTGAATTATCTACTGATGCTAAGCAATATGCAAGCACTTGTGATGGCATCCATTTGTTGACAAGCAAAACATCTGGTCTGCCATATCATCAGGTTGTGTTTGGAGCATCAAGTATTGTTGGCGACTTAACATATGCGATTGATGCTGCTTTTGACAGCATTCTTGAAATTGAAAACAACGAAGATAAAGAGCTCCATATGGTTGACAATGTTATTTTTGACCGCTTACTTAATGAAGATGAAGTGGAGCTTGCTAAGGAAATCTTTCTTCCATCACCGAATAAGACCACATCATACAATACATCATACGGAGTTTTTCTGGGGTATACGATTGGTCTTGACCCGACAAGGTACAGTGTTGCTGAATTCCCTCAGATAGTTGAGGAGAAATTGCAGGAAGATATCAGACGTAATATCGATTATATATTGAAAAAGATTAATGATAATTTCCTAGGACAGCATTCGTTCTATTTCTATGTGCTTCCATTTAATGATGCAGAAGATGAAAAGAAAGCGATTATGGAAGCTGTTATGAAGGGAGATGTTGACCTATGAGTGAAAAGAAGTCATTAGGAGAAGCTTTATTTGTCGACATCGAAAGTAACGCTTATCTAAATGAATTGCATGAAAAAATACTGTACAACTATGCTTTGAAGTTGTTTCAGTTAGAAAAGCAGAAAAGCCCTAAAGAATTTGAACTTAAGGATGCGTTACGTTTTGCAGATTTACTTTCAAAGTCTACACATCCAACTAGAAGCGACATACATAAAATGTGGGCACAGGAGTTGATAATACTCCTTAATGAAATCGATTCAGATAATCCACTGGTCAAATTATATGCTGGTTCAGTGTTTTCAAGCACTGGTAATCATCAAGGCTTACAGCTTATTAATTCTGAATATGAGAACATAAATACTTTTGAGAAAATCTTTGCGCAATTTAGGAATGACTATCTTACAATTCCAGCTGCACCGGAGATGAAGTTCTTCAATGCTCAAAAGGAAGCCTATGACCATTTATCTGACCCATGCTTCAGTTATTCTGGGCCAACATCAATGGGAAAATCATTCATAATGAGAATGTTCATTAAGGATGAAATCATGCACGGTTCGCAAAAGAACTATGCATTAATTGTTCCTACCAAAGCGCTTATAAATGAAGTAAGAGCAAAGGTTATAAAAGACCTTGAGAATAATCTCGAAAATTGTAACTACCGTGTTGTGACCGCAGCTAGTGATATTGCTTTGGAAGAGGAGCATAACTTTATTCTGGTTCTTACACCGGAACGATTATTATATTTGTTGATAAGCAAGCCAGATTTGCAGGTGGATTATTTGTTTATTGATGAGGCACATAAGCTTTCTGGTAAGAATAGCCGAGGCCCATTCTACTATAAAGTTGTAGACATGCTTCTTCAAAGAGATAGGAAGCCACATTTTATATTTGCTTCGCCGAATATACCAAATCCGCAGGTATACCTTCGCTTGATGAATGACATCATTGAAAACAACGATGAAAGTAAACTTGCAACCACTTATTCTCCGGTTGTACAGGTGAAGTTCCTGATGGATTTCATCAATGGTAAAATTGATATCTACAATGAACGTACCAATAAAACAATCAATATTGCAAAGATAGGTACCGGATTAGATAAATTAAATAAGATGCTTCTGTTATTTGAAGGCAAGAATCTTAGATTACCACCTGAACAGAGAAGTCAAACTATTGTTTATTATAATGGCAGAACCAAGGCCATAGCAGCTGCAAGAGATTTTGCAGATTCACCCGGTGTAAATGATAAGAATGACCCGGAATTAGATTCTCTATCACGAGATATAATGCAGGAAGTTCATGGAGATTATTATCTTGCCGGAATGATAAAGAAAGGCGTGGCTTACCATATTGGTTATTTGCCGGCTTCTATACGTACACGAATTGAAGAGTTGTTTCAAAAAGGTAATATTACCACGATGTTCTGCACCAGCACTTTATTAGAAGGTGTAAATCTTCCGGCAGACAATCTCTTCATCACAGATAATAAGATTTTCCGTAGAAAAATGAATCCTGTGGATTTCAGAAACCTGATAGGTCGTGTTGGACGTATCAGTTACAACTTATATGGAAATGTTTTCTTTGTGTCTGAAGATAGGTCAGTAGCTGCAGAAAGCTATATTGACATGCTGCAAGCACCAGTTCCAGAACAGGAGCTTTCCATTACTACTAACCCTGATGTGTTAAAGAAGATTGAGAAAAAATACATAGCGGACATTCTTAAAACTGGTAGTTCCGAAATACCAAGAAGACGAGATGACCAATCAGATGAATCTTATGTTATGATGCGAAAGTTTGGTTTGATTCTGCTTCGTGACATTATGGAAGAACGTGACAGCCTTGTTCATAGAGAATTTGCTGACTTCTTTACAGTAGAAGATGAAGTTGCCATCAGAGAAAAGTTTAAGGAGTCACCAACTTTACCAGATGATGATATCAACACATCGGTAGACCAAACGAAGAAACTAATTATCGCTATCAAGCAAGGCCTAACATATCCACCTTGTAATGGTGGTTTTGTATATGCAGATGTTATTGAGTTTTTTAATAAGCTGTCGGATATTTTTGATTGGCCAATTTATGAGAAATCTACGTTAGGAAGCGAATCAAAAAGAAAGTGGTATGCGGTTATCCTCTGTCAATGGATGGAAGGCTCAGGATTGAGCTATATCATGAAGAGAGCTATTGAATATCATAAAAACCATCCGGATAATTTCAGGGTGTCGGCATATCAGCCGCCTACCACATATAATGATAGGTCGAAGGAACACAGAAATGTGGTTTTTGCAGATACATTAGAAGTAATTGAAAATGTTATCTTGTTTAGCATTTCGAACTACTTCCTGAGATTTTCAAACGAATATAAAAAGGTTCACGACGTTACCGAGTTTGATAATAACTGGTATGAATATGTTGAATTCGGAACGACTAATCCGTTAACGATTTTATTGCAGAGAAATGGTTTCTCACGAGAATCGGCAACATATATCCGAAATCATAAAGATGAATATGTTGTTCATGATGGTAGTGGTGGTGAATTAAAATTAAAAAGCTCGTTGCTTACATGTGGCAATACGAGCGTAATGACAGAAGCAGCCAGCATTAAGTTTAATGTTCCGGGACTGTTTCTGGAGGAGGACGCCTAATGAAGAAAATTGAAGGTTCACCTAAGAATCTAAAACAATTATTACAGAATACGAAATATTCTATTCACTATTATCAGCGTGAATATATGTGGCAGCGTAAGCACATAGAAGAATTGATTGATGACCTTACATCAGAATTCTTGGAATATTATAAAACAGATGACCTAAGACAAGCTGTAGCTGATTACGGTGCATATTTCATGGGTTCTATTGTTCTGGCCGGAAGAGAAAATGCAATCATTGATGGCCAGCAGAGATTCTCGTCTTTGACACTATTGTTGATGTACCTTAACAACAGATTAAAGACCATCGGCCAGAGTTATAACATGATTGAGACTATGATTTTCTCAGAATCCTTTGGTACAAAGTCTTTCAATATCAACGTTGATGACCGTCAGGATTGTATGAATGCAATTTTCAACGATACTGATTTTGATACTACAGGTGCCGGAGAATCAGTAAAAAATCTTTATGGCCGTTATCAAGATATTCAGGATGTTTTCCCAGCTGATATTACAGATGATATGTTGCTGCATTTCTGCGATTGGGTTGCGGAAAAAGTATTCTTTATAGAAATTGTAGCAACAACTGAGCAGGATGCTCATAAAGTATTTGTTACAATGAACGACCGTGGTTTGAGCCTTACATCTACAGAAATGTTAAAGGGTTATATTCTTTCAGAAATCAAATCTGATTCATCACGTGAAAAGATGAATGGTATTTGGAAGGATAAAGTTCTTACATTGAAAAAAGATGATGACAAGGGTGACGAGACATTTATTAAAGCTTGGCTTAGAGCTCACTATGCAGAAACAATCCGTGAGACAAAAGCCGGTGCAGTAAATAAGGATTTCGACATCATCGGTGGTTCCTTCCATAAATGGGTGCGAGATGAACGCGATAAGTTAGGGCTTAATGGTTCCGATGATTTTGAGCTGTTCATAAAGAAATTTGCAAAATTCGCAGAGGTTTATGAGCGCATTCGTCAGGCTGAAACAACCTTTGCTGAAGAAACAAAATATGTATATTACAATGCGCAGGTTAACTTCACATTACAGCCACAGCTTTTACTGGCTCCTGTATGCTATGAGGATTCATGGCCAGTAATCATCGAGAAAATTAATTTGGTAGCTAGATTTATAGATGTGCTAATTGTATCCAGAGTGACTAATTATCGTTCTGTTGATTACAGTACAATCAAAAACTTCGTTTTCAATGTAACCAAAGATATCCGTATGACAGATATTCCTACATTGAAACAGAAATTAGAACAACAGTATATCAATCTTGCTTTTGACCCTGCAGCAGCATTAAGTGATTTGAGACTTAACAGTTTTACAAAGAAATACATCAAGAACATTCTTGCACGTATTACTGGTTTCATCGAGGAGCAGACTGGTGTTGCATCAAACTACTGTAATTATATGAATACTCAAACAAAGAATCCTTTCGAGATTGAACATATTATTACAGACCACTATGAATGGTTTACTGCAGAGTATTCTGACCAAGATGATTTTAGACGCTGGAGAAATAGTATCGGTGCGTTACTGCTTCTTCATAAGAGCATTAATGCCAGCTTAAATGATGCAAAGTATGATTATAAACTGAAGAAATATTGTTCTAACGAAGGCAATATCTATACTGAATCGCTTGGTGATTTGGCATATCAGAATAATCCTAAATTTAAGAAGTTCATTGCAGATAACAATCTTGGATTCAAATCGTATGCTTCATTTGGCAAAAATGAGATTACTGAGAGAATAGCAGTACTCGTTGATTTGGTAAAACTCGTTTGGAATGATGATATGTTTATGTAATCCAGCTAAAGGAGGTAGGTTTCATGGTTTTTAATACCTTTATTAAATGCCAAGTTTGCGGCAGCATCACTAGAATCCGCTTGCAAGTTGGCTGGCAAGAAGAACATCCGATAGAAGTTGCGTGTGGTAAATGTGGAACCTCCTTGTCTGGTAGCGTTAAGATAGGACAGGAGCATCCGGGGTTAAGTTTTTCATTCGATAATGCAGATGATGTTCAAGATGCAGAAGCTGATTATATTGTTGAGTGCTCCGGAGAGTTTCCTACTGTAAAACAAGGAAAAGCAGCAGAATTAGAAGGGCTAGTGATTACACCGTTTATTCGATATATGAATTGCATGAAAACGGATGACTCTTATGAGGAATTTGGACAAGATGTGTCTAGACTGAATGCAACAGCCCAAAAATGGAAGAGTTATAAGAGAATTCTAACATTAGCCAAAAACAATAGCGAATATCTAACTCAAGAAATTCAAAAGGAGTTTTCTGGTCAGTTCTTTCAATGTAGAGATGAATCTGAAACGCTAAGAGCTGTTCATATGATTGAGGTGCATGGTCTTTACTCATCATTAAGAAAAGATATCCTTAATGACCTTTCGTTTAGTGCCGGAATAATGAAAATGGATTCAGCGCAAATGAAGAGTTTGATTGATTTCCTTAATTCTCATGATGGCTTCCACCTCGAAGAATTGCAGGAATTAATTTACAAGGTCTATGATGAGTTTATGGCCGTATATCAAAGACTTATACCTGCGTTTGCATTACAATACTGTAAAGATAATTCTTTTGATTTTGAACACGAAGGCTCTACAACAAGCAGCTTTGATAGTGTAAAGCAGTTTTATCTGGATGTTTATGAAGCATTAGGTAATTTAATGATTATACCTGTAGCTCTCAATAATATTAAATACAGGTCTGACATCAATGCTATGAATCCGATAGAGAAGAATGTAAATTCTTTGGAGGACTATATTAAACTTACAAAAGCATCAAGATATCATTTCTGTTTGGACTCTGAAGTTTACACAGGCTTTTTGAAAATCCTAGTGAATGCGAAATTGAGAAATGCCATCGGTCATAATGATGTTGAATATAATTCAGTAGACCAGCTGATTACTTATATTCCTAATCCGAAAGACAGAACAAAAAAGAAAACTGAATACCTTCTTCAGTTTGAGAATGAAGCTATGCATATGTTCCAAGGTATATTAGGAATTTCGGAATATCTATACCGTTTGAGAGAACTTGCACTCATGTATGATGGTAAAATACCTCTCATGGTTCAAGAGCGGGCAAACTGGCCTAAGAAAATTGGACGCAATGAACCGTGTCCTTGCGGAAGTGGAAAGAAATACAAATTTTGCCACGGGAAGTCCTAAATAATAAGGTTGAGACGATGCCTTCTATGTGGAAACAGTTCTACTATGACTAATTCCCTAAAAGGCTAGTCCGGGCTTGAGGCGATGGAAGCTTATGTGCTGCTTATATATAGTAGCAACTAGAAAATCTCGCTATGTTTCCGACAACGAGAAGGGTTTAGGTTGCGGATTGAATAAGGGCAAAATGTGCCGATAGATATGTTTCCGAGAACAATCGAAAATCGGCTCAAAATAGGGCGATATGTTCCGATATTGCGACATCAATCAGCACGTATCGAGCCATATTGAATGTGTAGCCTTATTAGAAATAAATAATTAAAATAAAGGATTTCTGATGCTGGGCAGGAGTATATGCCTAATAACAGGAATCCTCTTTTTTAGGTGTGATAAGCAAGGGCAATAACTTAATGGTGAAAGTCTGGTTATCTAAGGGGATTTTAATATGCCACTAAATAAATTTATGGACTGGATAGGAGGTGTAATTTATATCTACAATAAAGGTTTTTGAGTTGACCAATAGTTTTTTGCTTCTTCTTCAAGTTTTTTAAGTCTAGTATAATAGTCAGGAAACTCTCTTAAATGAGCTAAGGCTATTTTACCAGTTAAAATAGGATTATCGTTAGTTACATTTGTAAGGGGTGATCTTCTGCCATGTTCTAATTCTACATCTAGTCCCATTCTAAATTGTTCAATATCAAACTTTTCATTTTTGAAATCAATGCCAAGCTCCTTGGCAATTTGTGTAGCTTCAGCAACTGTAAAACTTGTCTTAGAGGGAGAAATCATATTTCCCATATTTGTATTTGAAGTATGAAGCTTGTGTTCTAAGTTTAGATAAAGAATGTAGTCATATTTATGAGCATGCTTTAATTCATCTGTAAGTATTTCAAATACCATATCCCTATGATATCTATCAGGAATACCTGCTATTATATCTCTGTATTTTTCTACTGCAGCAAGTTCACCTAATTTAGATTTTTTAATGCCTTCAATATAGGACTGTGGTTTTTCAAAAGTAACGTTACTTTGTGATGGTGCTATCTTACCTGTGTAAAAAGAATATATTTCTTTAAAGTATTTATTGTGCTTTCTTTCATCATCTCTGATGCTGGTTATGATATCATTTTCTTCTTTAGTAGGAGTTAAAGAAAGAAGATAATCATAAAAAAGTTCATCTTCTCTTTCACCCTGAATGGCTTCTTTTACTAATGCCAATGCTTCATCTATAGTTTTATATGAATTTTCCATTTCGTGAATTCTAAAATAATTTTGAGGAATAAAGTTAGGGGTAGAATAATACATTAGTTTCCTCCTAGAGAAAGATTATTATGCCATTATTATATGATAGTATTTATGCGCTGATACATATTTAATAACATATAACAATTATAATATAATATCTTCCGCATACAGAATTATTACATAACAAAGGTTTCAATAGAAATCAAAAATATGTAAAAAATACAAAAAAATATATCTTATTATGGACTTTAGTTAAAAAATAGTATAAAATTAGATAAAATAACTTTTTTTTCCGCATAAAAGGAGGAGAATATATGAGATTAACTCATGCAGCAACTAGAAAGGCTTTGGGAACAACTATAGATGGTATATTGAAATATGTAAATAAAGATAAAGAAAAAAATTTATTGAAATTAGTAGATATATCAGAACAGTTTTTAGATGAGACTTTTAGTAAGGAGGCTTTTGATAAAGCTAGAAATCTTATAAAAAATCCTGATGGAAAGTGGATGAAATATTTAGACAGAGCACTAAATGAATTAGATCCACATGTAATAAAAATGACAGCTTTAAATTTAGGATTTGAAGCTGGATTTAGTGGGTATAAAAAAACATTAGAATTGCAAAAGAAATATAATTGTAATATACCATGGATTATACTTATGGACCCCACTAGTGCTTGTAATTTAAAGTGTACAGGCTGTTGGGCAGCAGAATATGGACATAAGTTAAATTTAAGCTTTGAGGATTTAGATAGTATTATAACTCAAGGAAAAGAACTTGGTATTTATTTTTATATGTATACTGGAGGAGAACCATTAGTTAGGAAAAAAGATTTAATTAAGTTATGTGAAAAGCATAATGATTGTGCTTTTCATGCTTTCACTAATGGTACATTAGTAGATAAAGAACTTTGCGAGGAAATGGTTAGAGTTGGGAATCTATCGTTATCTATTAGCCTTGAAGGATTTGAGGAAGTTAATGATGGTAGAAGGGGAAATGGAATTTTTAATAAGGTAATGCAAAGTATGGATTTATTAAGAGAATATGGACTAATATTTGGAACATCTATATGTTATACTAGAAAAAATATAGATGTAGTGACATCAGATGAGTTCTTAGACTTAATTATTGAAAAAGGATGTAGATTCACTTGGTATTTCCACTATATGCCTGTTGGAAAGGATGCTGCCATAGACTTATTACCAACAAGTGAACAAAGAAAATATATGTATAAGAGAGTAAGAGAAATTCGTTCAATGGAAGGTGGAAAACCCATATTTGCTATTGATTTCCAAAATGATGGAGAATTCGTAGGTGGATGCATAGCTGGAGGAAGATGTTATTGTCATATAAATCCTAATGGAGATATGGAACCATGTGTATTTATTCATTATTCTAATGCTAATATACATGATAAGAGTCTTTTAGAATGCTTAAAGCAACCTATTTTTATGGCTTATAGGGAAGGACAACCTTTTAATAAGAATCATTTAAGACCTTGTCCCATGTTAGAAAATCCTGAATGTTTACAAGAAATTGTTAAAAAGACAGGAGCTAAGTCAACAGATCTTATGTCACCAGAATCAGTTGAACACTTATGTGGAAAATGCGTAGAATACTCAGAGGACTGGAAAAAGGTTGCAGATGAATTATGGAAATAAATTATAAAAATACAGAATTTATAAAATTAGTATGACTATTTAACTAATTTAATATTATATAAGTTGAAAATAGGATTTGTTTTTATAAAAGATCAAATCCTATTTTTGATGAAATTAATATAATTAGTAAAATTAAAAAAATATATAGGACTAAAAATTTTATCTATGGAAAATTATTATTATTTAATATATAATATAATGTATACTTTAGATATTTAAATATATAATAACAGAATAGAAAAAATTTTTAGGAGATAGGTATGGTTTTATTTGAAGTTAATTATTTTTCAAATACATTAGGAATTAATACTAAATTAAATGTTCTTTTACCTCAACAAAAATCTAATGAGATAGATTTTAAAGAGATAACAAGTACAGAAGGACAACCAGTATTATATTTATTACATGGTATGGGAAATGATGAAAGTGTTTGGATGAGAAGAACATCTATAGAAAGATATGCATCACAATATGGATTTGCAGTAGTAATGCCAACAACTCAATTAGGTTGTTACACTGATACTGCATATGGAGCAAAATACTGGACTTACATATCACAAGAACTTCCTAAATTTTGTAAAGAATATTTTAATAATTTTTCGGATAGAAAAGAAGATACTTTTGTTGCTGGAGTGTCTATGGGAGGACATGGAGCACTTAAGTTAGCTTTAACTCATCCTGAGAATTTTAAAGCAGCAGCTTCATTATCAGGCCCCTTAAATATAGCTAGTGAATCAATTACAGAAGGTTTTAAAAATAAAAGAAAACCCTTTTGGGAAGGAGTATTTGGGCCATTAGAAAGTATTAAAGGATCAAGGAATGATTTAATTTATCTTTTAGATTCTTTAGCAAAAAATAATAAAATTCATGATATACCAAAAATATATTCTTGGTGTGGAAGAGAAGACTTTTTATATAAGAATAATTTAGAAATGGAAGATAAAATGAAGAGCTTAAAAGTAGATTGTAATTTCAATTATTCAGAAGGAGAACATAATTGGTCTTGTTGGGATAGAGAAATACAAAATGTATTGAAATGGTTTAGTGAAATAAGAAATAAATAAAAAGATTCCCCTTTGGATAACTATTATAATTCCGAATAAAATGAGTAATTATAACATTCAGTTTAGAAAGAGATAAATATTATATGACTGCGGCTTAGATTTTACAAAGTAGCAATGAATATAATATTTATCTCTTTTTTATAGTTTTTGCACGTTTGTAGCCATTGATCCTCTTTCATTTTCTTGAATATTGAAAGTTATATTTTCTCCTTCGTGAAGATCTTTATTAGGGCTCTTTTCTTTAATTTGAGAGTGATGAACAAAAACATCATCACCTTCATTACATGAAATAAATCCATACCCCTTTTCTATATTGTACCACTTTACTATTCCAGTGTATTTTTCCATTACGAAACCTCCAATAATAAATTATCACTATTTATTATTTATAAAAAATTAAATTTTAAACTTCCCAAATTAAATTTTCTTAAATAAAAGCATAGAAATAAACTATTTATGAGTATTTACTGATAGACTTACATAAAAATAGGTATATTTATTTTAAATTTCATTGACAAAAAACAATAATATTCATATAATATGAATATAAATATACAAGTAATCCGATAGGAATTATATGCAATGATAAGAAGAGTAGGTTAAGTAAAGCCTTCAGAGAAAAATCTCCTTGGCTGTGAGAGATTTAAGTGGAACTTAATTGAAATGCATCTTTGAGCACTTAAGTTGAAATAATAGTAGATTTAAGAGGGAATGCCCGTTATAGCTATAGGTAATTGAAGATTTATGCTATTGCATAAAAAACAGAGTGGAACCGCGTGTATTTAACTCGTCTCTGAATAAGGAGACGAGTTTTTTTATTTTCAAAATAATGCATAGAAATAATAATTTATGGAGGGTAAATATGAAATTTAAAAATTTATCAAAAATATTAACAGCAACAATAGCCACAGCAATGTTAATAACAGCTTGTGGAAATAAAGTAGATAATAATAGTACAGGAGAAACTTCAGCACAATCTGATTCATTTATATATGGTATAGCTGGTGATCCTGGAAATTCAGTAAATGTTATAACAACTAGTGATCGTTATGGATTAATGACTATAAAAGCATTATATTCACCACTATATATGTATAATGCAGATGGAATTAACTATTTTCTTGCAGAAAGCATGACACCATCAGAAGATAATCTAACTTACACAGCTAAGCTTAGAAAAGATGTTAAATGGAGTGATGGAGAACCATTTACAGCTGATGACGTTGTATTCACTTATGAAGAAATGTTAAAAGAAGAAAATGCAGGATGGGCATATAGCCAATTAATATTTAATGGAAAGCCTTTAAAAATTGAAAAAGTAGATGACTATACTGTTAATTTTATACTTCCAGAAGTTAGTGCTCCTGCTATGGAACTATTAGCCAATATATTCATTATGCCAAAGCATGTTTATGAAGGAGAAACTAATTTTGAAAACAGTGAAAAAAATGCTACTCCAGTAGGAACAGGTCCATATAAATTAGCAGAATATAAAGCAGGACAATATGTTAAGTTTGAAAAAAATGAAAATTATTTCCTTGGTAAAGCAAATATAAAAAATGTAATATTTAGAATAATACCAGATGCTAATACAGCTAAGCTTGCTTTACAAAAGGGAGAAATAAATGCTTTATCTGTTCAATCTAGCGACTTAAGCGATTTAACTAAGGGAGATAATTTAACTCCATATAAGTATGATGAAGGTAGAGTTGCTTATGTAGTTATTAATTCAAATTCAAAGAAATTACAAGATAAAAAAGTTAGACAAGCTATTTTTTATGGAATGAATAGAACAGATTTAATAAATGCTGCTTTTGGTTCAAAGGAATATGCAGAGAAAGCTTATACATTCTTACCAAATGGAAACCCATTCCATACAGATGATGTTGAACAATATAATTTTGATCAAGAAAAAGCTAAAAAGTTATTAGAAGAAGCAGGAGTTACTAATTTAACTGTTAAGTTTGGATATACTTCAAATGATGTTCCATCTCAAAAAGAAGCAACAATTATTCAACAAAATCTTAAAGCTATAGGCATCAATGTGGAATTGGCAGGACAAGAAGGAACAGCTTTAAGTCAACAAATGCTTAATGAAGAATCAGATTATGACATGTTCATTGGTGGATATATCATGGGAATAGATCCAGATACATTTAACTCATTATTTACTTCAGATAGTAAATATAATTATAGTCACTATAAGGATAAGGAAATTGATGATTTATTTAATGCTGGTAGAGTTGAAACTGATGAAGCAAAAAGAGTTGAAATATATAATAAGATCCAACAAAAATTACAAGATAATGCATACTTCTATCCAATGTTAGAAAACAAGAGAATAGTAGTTATGAGTTCTAACGTAACAGGAGTTGATGAAGCTAAATTAGTACCAGTTTATACTTTTGAAGATATGTCAAAATTAAGCTTTAAGTAGAATTTTAATTTTAATGAAGGTGCTGCATATTGCAGCACCATATAATTTTTGTTGGGGAAGTGATAATGATGGCTAAATACATTTTAAAGAGAATGCTTCAAGCTATTCCTTTAATACTACTAATTTCAATAATTTGTTTTACATTAATTCAATTAGCACCATACAATGCCATTGATACAATGATTACTCCGAAGATGTCAACAGAAACGGTAGATATTATAAAAGCAAAATATGGTTTTGACAAACCAATATATCTTCAATACTTATTATGGCTTAAAGGAATTTTAAGTGGACAATTTGGATATTCAATAATTACTCATGAAAGCATATCAAATGATTTATTGGCAAGAATTCCATCAACAGTCGTACTAGTATTACCATCATATTTGATAGCTTTTATAATTTCAATAGTTTTAGGATTATTTGCAGGTTCTAATAAAAATAAATTAGCAGATAAAATTATAGATGGATTTTGCTCTATTGGAATAGCTATTCCAAGCTTTTGGTTTGCGATGATTATGATATTTATTTTTGGATATAAATTTTCAGTATTACCTATATTAGGCATGAATACTATTGGGAAAGAAGGCTCAATATCTGATTTCTTTTTACATTTTATAATGCCGTGTACAGTTTTAGTAATTGCCTTTTTACCTGATTTAATAAGATATGTAAGGTCTTCAACTATAGGACAGATTTCTGAGGATTATGTAATGGTACAAGAAGCTTTTGGAGCAAGTAGATCTGAAATATTATTTAAACATGTTTGTAAAAATGTACTATTGCCTATAATTACAAAATTGGGAATGGCCCTACCTATGCTTATTACAGGAGCAATGATAACAGAAACCGTATTTGGATGGCCAGGAGTTGGACCTTATTTCGTAAATGCTGTAAGATCTTTAGATTATCCAATTATTATGGCAATTTTATTACTATCATCCACTTTAGTTATACTAGGAAACTTATTGTCAGACATCCTTTATTGTTTGATAGATCCTAGAATAAAGGAAATGAGGTAGGAAAATGGAAAATATAAGATTTAAAAATTTTAAAGATGAAATTAAGTACAATAAGAGTGCTTTGTTTGCTATATTATTTTTACTATTTATAGTACTTATATCAATATTTGCATTTCTAATTCCTATAGATCCAGACTTAAGTAACACATCTAATATTCTTCAATCACCTAGTTCTACTTATATATTTGGAACAGATGAATTAGGAAGAGATTACTTTGTTAGAACTGTATATGGTGGACGAGTTTCTTTGACAGTAGGAATCCTTGCTATGATAATTTCTACTAGTATTGGAGTATCTGTTGGAACTATAAGTGGATATTTTGGTGGGAAGATAGATAATATTTTAATGAGAATAGTGGATATAATATCATCTATTCCATGGATGATACTAGTAACAGTAATAAGTATATTTTTAAAACCGGGATTACAAGCAATTATTATAGTTATAGGCCTATTTTCTTGGATGGAAACATCAAGGTTAGTACGTGCGGAAACTCTTTCAATTAAAGAAAGGGAATATGTTCTTTATGCAAAATCTATTGGAGAATCTTCAGTAAAAATAATTTATAAGCATATAATTCCTAGCGTTTTTCCAACTATAATAATTGCATCTACATCTAGTATTGCAGGAGCTATAATGACAGAGTCATCTTTAAGTTTCTTAGGACTTGGAATTCAGCCACCTATGTCATCTTGGGGAAACCTTCTTCAGAATGCACAAACTAATCTTCAAAGTGCGCTATATATGGCTTTAATACCAGGATTATTAATTATTATAACTATATATTCTTTCAATAAATTAGGTAATGTATTAAGGGGACTTGTAGAACCTAAGACCTCAGGAGGTGAGAGTTAATGAGTAATGATAATAATCTTCTTAGAGTAGATAATCTTAAAACCAATTTTTATATTAAAGATAAGAAAGTTGAAGCTGTAAGAGGTGTAAGTTTTCATGTTAATAAAGGAGATATACTGGGTATAGTTGGAGAATCAGGAAGTGGGAAAAGTGTCCTTATGAAATCTGTAATGAATATACTTCCTGAAAATGCAAAAATAGAAGATGGCAAAGTTTATTTTAACAATATAGATATTTCAAGCATGAATAAAAAAGAAATGAAAAATATTAAGGGAAAAGAAATAGCTATGATTTTTCAAGACCCTATGACTGCTTTAAATCCATTAAAAAAAGTAGGAGATCACCTAATAGAAGTATTGATAAGACATAAGGGAATAAATAAAAAATCTGCTAAGATAATAGCATTAGATATTTTAAAACAAGTAGGAATACCGATGCCAGAAAAGAGAATAAATCAATATCCTCATGAATTTAGTGGAGGAATGAGACAAAGGGTGTTAATAGCAATGGCATTGGCATGTAATCCTAGGCTGTTAATTGCAGATGAGCCTACTACAGCCCTTGATGTAACAATACAAGCTCAAATTTTGCAGTTATTAAAGAACTTAAAAGAAAGTAATGATATGTCTGTTATATTAATAACTCATGACCTTGGTGTAGTGGCAAGTCTTTGTAATAGAGTAGTTGTTATGTATGGAGGATTAATAATGGAAGAAGGTCTTGTAGATGAAATTTTCTATGAAGCTAAACATCCATATACGAAGGCTCTACTTAATTCAATTCCTAAGCTAGAAGAGAATGAAAAATCAAGACTTAAGCCAATAAAAGGTTCTGCACCATCTCTATTAAATCCTCCAAAAGGATGTCCTTTTGCTGATAGATGTCAATTTGCATTTAAAAAGTGTTTCCAAGAGATGCCTAAATATAAGGATTTTAGTGAAACTCACAGAGCAATGTGCTTTTTAGAAAAATAAATTTAGGAAATGGGGTGTTACAATGTCTAATGAAATATTAATAGAAGTAAAGAATTTAAAAAAATATTTTCCAGTTAAAAATGAATTTTTAGGTGGAGAAAAAAAGTTCGTAAAGGCAGTAGATGGCGTTTCTTTTAATATAAGAAAAGGAGAGACATTTGGACTTGTAGGTGAATCTGGATGTGGAAAATCAACTCTTGGAAGATCAATTACAAGGCTTTATGATATAACAGAAGGGGATATACTTTTCGAAGGAACTAATATAGCTAAACTATCCAAAAAAGAAATGAATAGCTTTTATAGAAAAATTCAAACTATATTTCAGGATCCATATTCATCTTTAAATCCTAATATGACAGTTAGAGAGTTAGTAAATGAACCTTTAGCTTTACATACTAAGTTAAGTAAGGATGAAAGGAATAAAAAAATAAAAAAATTACTTGAAATGGTTGGATTATCAGAATCTGATATGGATAAATTCCCTTATGAATTTAGTGGTGGACAAAGACAAAGGATAGGTGTTGCAAGGGCTATATCAACTGAGCCAGATTTTATTCTTTGTGATGAGCCAATTTCTGCATTAGATGTATCTATTCAAGCACAAGTTGTAAATATGTTAGAGGACTTACAAAAGGAACTAAAACTTACATATCTTTTTGTTGCCCATGATTTATCAATGGTAAAGCATATTTCAGATAGAATAGGAGTAATGTATCTTGGTAAGATAGTAGAAATATCTGATAGTAACGAATTATATAAAAATCCACTTCATCCATATACAAAAGCACTTTTATCAGCAATACCAATTGCAGATCCTAAGAAAGCAAAGAAATCTGAAATAAGTTTAATAAAGGGGGATGTACCAAGTCCTATAGATATTCCAACAGGATGTAGGTTCCATACTAGATGTCCTTATGCAACAGAGAAATGTAAAATCGTTGAGCCTGAAATGAAGGAAATAGAAAAAAATCATTTTGTTAGTTGTCATTTATATTAATAATTCATAATATTTAGCATTGTATAAAAAATGTGAAAATATATCTATTGACACAGGTGGAAAATAGTAGTAAACTGTATATAAAATTAAATAAATACCTCACTTAGCAGTGGGGTAGAGGCGCAAAATTTAACAGTCTTTAGCTGAGCTTGAGAGTGCTATGAAGCTATTGAGAAGGAGATTTTGCCGAAGCTTGTAATATATCTCGATATTATTTGCTGGGTCTGTAATTAATAGTTACAGGACTGTCTTAATAAACTTCCCGGTTTATTAAGTTGTGCTATCTCAAATGGGAAGATGAGGGTTAAGTCTTTGAATTAATCTTGAGTGTAATTGCTCAATTGTTTTTAGAGTATCTTATCCAAAATATTTAAGATAGCACCAACCAATAGGTTGGTTTTTTTATTACCATAAAGGAGAGGATAAATATGAGAAAAAAATTATCATTATTAATTTTAGCTGCATTAACAGCAGCACTAACATTAACTGGTTGTGGTTCAGGTAAGGAAAGTAATTCTGGAGAGGATGTATTTAGAGTAGGTATGGAAGCAGGATATGCACCATTCAACTGGACACAAATGGATGACTCTAAGGGAGCAGTTAAAATAGATGGAAGTTCTGAATATGCTGGTGGCTATGATGTGGAAATAGCTAAAAAAATAGCTGATAGTCTAGGAAAAAAATTAGTAATAGTTAAAACAGAGTGGGACGGGCTTGTTCCTGCATTAACATCTGGAAAAATAGATGCAATAATAGCTGGTATGTCACCAACAGCAGAACGTAAAGAAACAATAGACTTTACAGATGTTTATTATAAATCAGATCTAGTAATGCTTGTTAAAAAAGGTGGAGCTTATGAAAATGCAGAAACATTAAAAGATTTTTCGGGAGCTAAAATAACTGCTCAATTAAATACTTTCCACTATACTGTTATAGATCAAATTCCAAGTGTTAATAAGGTTGCAGCTATGGACAACTTCCCAGCAATGAGAGTTGCACTAGAATCTGGAGTAATAGATGGATATGTAACAGAAAGACCAGAAGCTTTAAGTGCACAAATGGCAAATGAAAACTTTAAGATGGTTGAATTTAAAGAAGGATTTGTTACTTCAGAAGAAGACACAGCAATAGCAGTTGGACTTCAAAAGAACAGTGAGTTAAAAGATAAGATAAATGAAACATTAAAGGGAATTTCTGATGAAGATAGATTGAAGATAATGGACGATGCAATTAAGAATCAACCAGCAGCTCAATAGCAATAGAAGGGGTTCAATTGATTTATAATAATCAATTTGCCCCTATTTCACATATAAGGAGATTGAATTATGACTATAGAATGGTTAATAAAAATAATTACAAATAACTGGCCTATGTTTATACGTGGTGCAGGAATGACATTACTTATTTCAATAGTAGGTACTTTAATTGGTTCATTAATTGGACTTATAGTTGGGGTAATAAGAACAATACCAATACCAGAAAGAGGTATTAAAAAAACATTATTAAAGACAATTAATATAATTTTATCAGTTTATATAGAATTCTTTAGAGGTACTCCAATGATTGTTCAAGCTATGGTAATTTACTATGGTTCAGCAGCAGCCTTTGGAATAGATATTAATAGAATAGTTGCAGGTTTATTTATAGTTTCAATTAATACTGGAGCATATATGTCTGAAATAGTAAGAGGTGGTATTGTTTCTATAGATAAAGGTCAATTCGAAGCAGCTCAAGCTATTGGAATGAATCATTTTCAAACTATGACTAATGTAGTATTGCCACAAGTAATTAGAAATATATTACCAGCAACAGGTAATGAATTTGTAATTAATATAAAAGATACATCAGTATTAAATGTTATTTCAGTATCAGAATTATTCTTCCAAACTAAATCTATAGCCGGAAATAATTTTAGATATTTTGAATCATTCTTTGTAGCATGTATATTATATTTTATAATGACATTTACAGTTACAAGAATATTAAGATATTTAGAAAAGAAAATTGATGGACCAGAAAACTATATAATAGCAGGAAATCAAATGCAAGTTGCAAGGCCAGAAGATATGGCTAAAAAGTCTATATAGTGGCTTAAGGAGGAATTAGTATGGAAAAAATTATAGAAGTTAAGCATTTAAGCAAATCCTTTGGAGGTCATGAAGTTTTAAAAGATATTGATTTTTCAGTAAATAAAGGAGAAGTTGTTTGTATAATAGGTTCTTCAGGTTCTGGAAAATCTACATTATTAAGATGTATAAATCTTTTAGAAAAGCCATCTGGTGGTGAAATAATATACAATGGTGAAAATATATTAGATGATAATCATGATATATATAAATATAGAACAAAACTAGGTATGGTTTTCCAACAATTTAATTTATTTAATAACCACAATGTTTTAAGCAATTGTGTTGTTGGACAAGTAAAAGTATTAGGAAGATCAAAAGAAGAAGCAGAAAAGGTAGCAATGAAATACTTAGATGTAGTAGGTATGGGTGACTATATAAATGCTAAGCCAAAACAATTATCTGGAGGACAAAAACAAAGAGTAGCTATTGCAAGAGCTTTGTCTATGGAACCAGATGTTATATTATTTGATGAGCCAACTTCAGCACTTGATCCAGAAATGGTAGGAGAAGTTTTAAAAGTAATGAAGGAATTGGCAGGAAGTGGTCTTACCATGTTAGTTGTAACTCATGAAATGGGCTTTGCTAATGAAGTGGCAGATAGGGTTGTATTTATGAATAATGGAGTTATTGAAGAAGAAGGAACTCCAGAAGAAATATTTAATAATCCTAAAAAAGAACGTACTAGAGAATTTTTAAAAAGAACTTTTAAATAACAATATGAAAATAGTAAGAGGTTGCATCAGTTTGAAGTATATGATAGAGACTGAGACAACTTCTTATTTTTTATTATAATAAGAATTTTTTATTCATTAAATAAAAATGTAATAAACTTAAAAAATTATACTATAGAAAAATAAATTTAATTATATTCTGTATAGGTTATTATTTATAATCATTCAATAATTAAAGATAAATTAGGAAAGAATAAATAATATTATTATTTA
>NZ_JBNPON010000012.1:0-57696 GCF_050315195.1 Clostridium sp. SGI.024
ACATTAATTAATATATTTTGTTGTTTAAAAGACACTATATAGGTTGAAAATTGTCCTATATAGTGTCTTTTTTAATTATTTATTATATTGAGGTTCTTGTTCTTTTACAAAATCAAGTCTTGATTGAAGTGATTGTTCTACACTATCCATAGTAGTTGCAAGTTGATTAAAGATTTGTTTAGCTTCTTGATTATCAGTATCTAAAGAAAATGTCTTCATATCAGCTGCTAATCCTTTTGCACTAGCTAGTGCAGTTTCAAGTTTAGTTCCTGTTGGCATAATAATTCCTCCTATGCAATTATATTTTTCTAATATATTGTTAGTTATAACTAATTTAAATATTCTATATTAACAGAATGAAATTTTTCCCTTTCTATATTCAAATAATAATTTTTGTAAATTAATGAATTAAAACACTTCATACAGGTTAAAGTAATGCTATAAAGATTTCAATAATAAAGGAGACTTTTATATGAGTGCTATTTCTAAAGTTAAACAAACCTTAGCTACTTTAAAAGGTGCTGAAGGTACTTTAAGAATGTATTATGTTCAGGAACAAAATAAAGAAGCTAAATCTATATACAGTGATGCATTAGAAGAAATAAATAAAATCAACATGGAATTAGACAAAAGAATAGGAGTTATGGAATTTGAAGAACCACAATATAAGGGTAACTAAGTGAGGTGAGGAAATGAATACTTGGTTAATAATACTATTTAAATCTATTTTTTTATTTTTTGTTGCAATAATAATAAGTAAATATATGAAGAGGAAGACAGTAGCTAGATTTACTTCATTTGATTTTATTTCATATTCAGTTGTTGCAATTATAATTTCCTTAATTTCTTTAAATATAATAAGCAACTTTTATTTTGGATTAGTAGCACTAGCTGTTTGGGCATTTATGCCTCTTGCTTTAGATTATGCTGAAATGAAAAGTAAAACAATCTATAACATTTTACATGGTAAAGAAAGAGTTTTAATTAAGAACGGTAAAATCATGGAAGATAATTTATCTAAAGAAAGAATTACAGGACAAGAGTTTTTACAACAAATGCGTTCAAAAAACGCCTTTAATTTAGCAGATGTTGAATTTGCCTTAATGGAATCAAATGGAGATATTAATATAAGTTTAAAGGCTGATAAAAAACCTGTTACTTCATATGATTTGGGTAAAAAACTAGGAACCAAATCTGAACCACAAGCAGTAATTTTAGATGGAAACATTTTAAATGAAGGACTTACCAATGCTGGTTTAAATCAAAGATGGCTAAATACACAATTAGAAATTCAAGGAGTATCTCTTGAAAATGTATTTCTTGGTCAAGTAGATTCCTCTGGAGATTTATACCTTGATCTTTATGATGATATGATACAAGTCCCTAAGGCTCAAATTAAAGAAGTACTTTATGCAAGTATTCAAAAATCAGTATCAGATCTTATGTCTTATTCATTAGATACAGATAACATAGAAGCCAAAACTATGTATTCTAAAAATGCAAAAAAACTAGAAGAAATTTTAGAAAAATTAGAACCACATTTATTACGTTAGAAAGGTTTTAACGGTGAAGCTATGTCAAATATGAAAAAGAAAAAAATGACTACTACCCAGCAAGAATTTGATGCTTTAGTTAAAGGAATAGAACCTAAAAGACCTTTACTTAAAAATTGTATAAGAGCCTTTTTATCTGGAGGTGCTATTTGTACTATAGGACAAATTCTACAATGGATATTTATAAATTATTTTGGTTTTGATGAAAAAACTTCAGTCTCTCCTACATTAGTTGTATTAATATTTGTAGCTGCTTTATTAACTGGTTTTGGAGTTTTTGATCATATAAGTCAATGGGCAGGATGTGGAACTGCAGTACCTATTACTGGTTTTGCTAATTCTATTGCTTCTGCTTCAATGGAGCATAAAAGTGAAGGTCTTGTTCTTGGAGTTGCAGGTAATATGTTTAGACTTGCAGGAGCCATTGTCGTATATGGTGTTATATCTGCTTTTATAGTAGCAACAATTAAAATGACAATAATATGGCTAGGGGGAATGTAAATGCTTAAAGGACATCAATCTTGGATTTTTGAATCAAAACCAACCATAATAGGTTCTGCTACTGTTGGTGGACCCTTTGAAGGAAACGGTGCTTTAGCAGAAGATTTCGATATAATTACTGAAGACTTATGGGTTGGTCAAGATAGCTATGAAAAGGCAGAAAAAGCAATTTTAGAACATGCTTGCCAAAGGGCTATTGAAAAATCAAAGTTAAAAAAAGAAGATATAAATTTTCATTTTAGTGGAGATTTAATGAATCAAATAATATCAAGTAGTTTTGCAGCTAGAACACTTGGAATTCCTTATTTAGGCGTTTTTGGAGCTTGCTCAAGTGCCATGGAAGGTCTAGCATTATCTGCTCAATTAATAAATAGTAAATCAGCAAAATATGTTCTTACATCTGCCAGTAGTCATAATGCTGCTGCAGAAAAACAATTTAGATACCCTACAGATTACGGAGTTCAAAGACCTCCTACAGCACAATGGACAGTAACAGGTGCTGGTGCTGCAGTACTTGCAGAAAAAGGTAATGGGCCCAAAGTAACATCAGCTACTATAGGAAGAGTTATAGATATGGGGATTTCAGACCCATATAATGTTGGGCCTGCAATGGCACCTGCAGCTGTAGATACTATTGAAGCTCATTTTAGAGATTTAAATATAGATGCTACATATTATGACCTTATTGCAACAGGTGATTTAGGAAAGGTTGGACATGAAACTGCAAATGCATTGTTTAAAAAGCATAACATAAATATGCCAATTGATATATTTACAGATTGTGGTCTTTTAATATATAAAACAGAACAGCCAAGTTTTGCAGGTGGAAGTGGATGTGGCTGCTCTGCAACTGTGACTTATGGTCATTTTTTAAATCGGATGCGTAAAGGAGAATTACAAAAAATATT
The DNA here is from genome assembly GCF_050315195.1 of Clostridium sp. SGI.024. Taxonomy (NCBI): domain Bacteria; kingdom Bacillati; phylum Bacillota; class Clostridia; order Eubacteriales; family Clostridiaceae; genus Clostridium; species Clostridium sp. SGI.024. The sequence continues at coordinate 2,963 of NZ_JBNPON010000012.1, forward strand.
AGTGGTTGCAACGGGTGCTCTCTTCTCTCCTATTTCTTTTCAACAAAAAGAAAGCATACCATGTATTGCCCATGCAGTATCTATAGAAATATAAAAAGGTGTGATATATATGGAAAAATTCATTTTTGCCTTTATTATAGGTGGTATAATTTGTGTAATTGGTCAATTACTAATGGACACCTTAAAAATTACTCCAGCTCATACAACTTGCACATTAGTTGTAATAGGTGCAATTTTAGGAGGACTTGGTTTATATGATCCATTAGTAAAATTTGCAGGAGCAGGAGCCTTTGTTCCAATTAGTAGCTTTGGAAATACTCTTGTAACAGCATCAATAAATGAAGCTAAAGAGTTTGGCTTTATTGGGATTTTTAATGGATTATTAAAAACTGTAAGTTCAGGTGTATCTTCTGCAATAGTCTTTGGATTCTTTACTGCAATGATATTTAAACCAAAAGGATAAAAAGAAGCTAAAATTTAGCTTCTTTTTAAAATAATAATATAAGATCTATTAAAGTATTTGTATATATAATTAGTTCATCATAATTTAATGTATTTGTATTCTCTAAAATTCCATTTAAATTATATTGATAGTCTTTTAAATATTTTAATAAATAAGCTTTGCTATTAGTGTAGCCTACTTGAAATTTATCATTTTCAAGACCATCAATAATATTATCTATTATTTTCTTAGCAGATAAAGCTTTAAGAGAAATAGAATTTAAAAAATCCTCTGAAAAGTTTTCTTTAAATACAATTTTTTCTCTCATTTTTGAAGTGACTTTTCTTAAATTATATATTTCATCATTTAAATCAACGTAATTCTTTTTACCTATTATCTTTTCAATTAATTTTCTATCCAAAACATCCTCCAACAATTACTTTATTATCTTATATGTTAAAGTATAAATCTTTTTAAATTTATTTTCTATATTTAATAAAAAAAGAAAAAGCCTATAAGTAGAATGTTTACAATCTACTCTATAGGCAATAATCTTATTTCTTATAAATTTAATTGTTTCTAAATTTTTTTAGTATTTTTAAACTTCTTCATTCATAATTCCAAGCTTATCAAATATTATAAATGCTAAGTTTAATGCTATTCCAACTACAGCTGCAAGTCCCATTCCTTTTAATTCTATAACACCTAAGCTAACTTTAATTCCACTTAACCCTACCATAAATATTACTGATGTAAGAATTAAGTTTCTTGACTTAGAATAATCAACTTTTTCGTCTATAAATGTTCTAAGACCTGATGTTGCTATAGTACCAAATAGTAATAAACTAACTCCTCCGACTACTGGAGTTGGTATTGTGCTTATTAAAGCTGAAAGCTTACCTGAGAATCCAAGTACTATTGAAATTAACCCTGCACCACATATTACATATACGCTATATACCTTTGTTAATGCCATAACACCTATATTTTCCCCATAAGTAGTAGTTGGAACTGATCCAAATAATCCTGAAATCATAGTTGACAATCCATCCCCTAAAAGAGATCTATGAAGTCCTGGATTCTTAGTTAAATCTTTTCCTACTATACTGCTAGTAACCTTTAAATGTCCAATATGTTCTGCCAAAACTACAAAGGTAGCTGGTAGTATAGTTAAGATAGGTGTAGCTTCGAATTTAGCTAAATGTATTTGTGGAACTGTGAAGAAAGACGCGCTGCCTACAGCACTAAAATCTACAAGACCTACAAAATAAGCTGTTATGTAACCAACAACAACTCCTATTAATATAGGTATTACTTTTAAGAATCCTTTAAGTAATACATTGCACAATATAACTGTACCAAGAGTAACCATTGAGACTATTACCCATGTTGTATTTAGTTCAGGTGAATTACTTCCTCCAACTGGAAATCCTGCCATATCAGCTGCATTTGAAGCAAGTTCTAATCCGATTATAGTTACTATTGCTCCCATTGCTGCTGGTGGAAATAATTTATTAACCCATCCAGTACCTGTATAACCTACTATAATTGCTACTATTGAAAAAACAAGACCTGAAACTACAAAGCCACTTTGTACACTTTGGAAACTATAACCTTCACTGAATAATAAGAAAGTTGGTGCTAGATAAGCAAAGCTTGAACCTAAATAAGCTGGTATGCCTTTTTTTGTAATAAAAGCATAAAGTAATGTACCTATTCCATTAAAGAATAGTACTGTGGTTGGATCAATATTAAATAAGATAGGAACTAAAATAGATGCTCCAAACATTGCAAATAAATGTTGAATGCTTAATGGAATAGCTTTTTTTAGTGGAACCATCTCGTTAACATCTACCACTGACACTTCTTTTTCCGATGTGTTTTTCATAACATTATCCTCCTTCTTAGTTTCTCTGAACTAAATTAAAAGTATTTCTTATGAAATATACCACTTTTTAAAAGAAAATACAATATTATTTACTGATTTAATTGTATAATATTCTGAAAATATAATACTTATACTATTTATTTAATCCACTAAAATCTATAAAATTGGGATTTGGTATGTTTTTTTCTATAATATATTTATTTAAGTTAATCCAACTAATGCAATTATCAAGAATTATAGCATCACTAGTTACTACATTTTCTTTTGATTTTAAAACAGAATCAACATTATCAATATTTTCTACTTCTATTTGAAGTTCTGTATCTTTAAATATCTCTAGAATCTTCATCTTTAATCTGCCAGAGTTAGAAACTGGTTTATCTAAATAAAATACTGTTTTTTCTATTTCATGATCTAATAGAAAATCACCTATTAACTTAATTGCAATTTCTGTTTTATCTATAACTGAATAAGTACCTCTAAGGCCTGCTAAATCTCTTATGGTTTCATCCATAGCTTTAATAATTAATGAGTTAGACAAAACAACTTCTAAGGTTATTATTGTGTTAAATCCATCTATGTGAATTACTTTAGCACCTGAAAAATCATTTACTTCCTTATATTTTCTTGTTTTAATATCATCATTTTTAGAAATTCCTCTTATTAATGCAAGTCTTTGTCTTTCTGATAAAAGATAATGATTACCTATAAATGTTGATGCTCCTTTTATCTTATATCCTCTGTTTAAAAGATATACTAAGTCTTCTGATGCTTTATATAATTTATTTAAGTTATCACCTTTAAATTCTTTTTCGTCTGTTGGTACATATCCTCTTCTTGTTGCTTTAGTCATAATGATTCCATTCTTACTTTTATATTTTTAAACAGTTCTTCTTTTAATATCTTTTTCTTCTTCGTCTCCCTTTTTATCTAAATACTCCGCTTTCGTATCTTGTAATTTCTGCTTTTTTCTATTAGTAAAATAATTTAATACATATAAAAAAAGTAAAAATAAAATTAGAAATTTTATATCTGTCATTATATTTCAACTCCTTTATACATTATTATTTCTAAAATTAATAAAAAAATGTATTAAAATGCAAAAAAGAAGCCCTTATAGGACTTCTATATATAGTTAATTATTTGTATTTGTAATTGGTGTATAAACCCTTGTTGCTAATTCATCATCCATTAAGTAAAGACCTGCTGGATTATCTTCAACCCTTCTTATTCTCTTTACTAATGTATTAAAATTATTTTCTTCTTCAACTTGTTCATCTATAAACCATTTTAATAAACTTATAGTTGAATGTTCTCTTTCTTCATAAGCAATATCAGCTAATTCATATATTTTTTTAGTAACTAATTGTTCATGCTCATAACCTTTTACAAAAACATCAATTACTCCATCAAACTCTCCTTTAGGTTCATCTACTTGCTCTAATTTAACAGTACCATTCTTTTGATATACATAATCATATAACTTCATTGCATGATCTAATTCTTCTTTTGCTTGCACTCTGAAGAAATTAGCAAAACCTGCTAAATCTATAGATTCGCAGTATCCAGCCATAGCAAGATATGTATATGAAGAATAGAATTCAAAATTAATTTGAGCATTTAAACCTTCTAATAATTTTTTACTTAACATATAATATGTACCCTCCTCTGAATAAATTATGTCTCCTTTATATTCTATACTTTTTTTATGTTTTTTCCAATATTACCTTAATATAATTTCTTTAAGATACATTTATTTTTATTACTTATAGATAAATTTACTTTATTATTTCAATAATTTTATAATTAACTATAAATTCAACATTTCTTATTAATGTTTTTTCCACTTTAGCTTTAACTATATTTACTCTTTTATGTTTTAGCTTTAAGCTTTTATAGACTTTATAAGCTTCAATTTCACTTAATCCGCAGTATCCAATATCCTCATCATAACTCTTCATATCTATTATAACTAAAAATTCTACCATATTTCCCCCAAAAAGTTTATTTATAACTTTTATTTAATAATATTATATATTTATTTAAATAGAATTTTCAACTAATATTATACAAAATTATATCTGTTTTATAATTAAATGAATATAATTATTCTTTTCTAATTAACATTAAAAATATAGATTATTTATAAATATAAAATGAACAACATAATATTGACTATAATTCTATTTCAATATTATGTTGTTCATTTATTTAAATTAAAAATATAGCTAATAAAGTAGTAACAACTAGTCCAATTATAACAGGTTTGAAATTTTTCTTGGTAAGTTCAAAAGGATCTACTCCACATATTGCAGCTACTGGTATTACAGCCCAAGGAACTAAAGTTCCTCCACCAACCCATATTCCTGCTAGTTGTCCTAAAGCTGTAAGTGTTGCTATTCCACCACCTAGTGCAGTTGAAAATATTTGTGCAACAGATCCAACAAGTGATATTCCTGAAAAACCAGAACCATCTAATCCTGTTATAGCACCCACAATAGTAAGTGTACTTGCAGATATAGTTGAATTTAAAGGTACTATATTTGCAAGTGCAAGACCTAAATCATTTACTATTCCATGAGAAGCTTCTGGAAGTATATTAGAGAAAATTTCATTAAAGGCGGAATCCCCTAAATAGAAAAAAGCAGCAACAGGTATAACAATACCAAATATTTTAAAGCCAAATTGTAATCCCTTAACAAGATCATCAGTAACTTTATCAAGAGCTTTATTTTTATAGGATATTATAGAGATTAAGCATAAGATAAATACTGCTGTACCACCAATAAGAGCCGTTGCATCTCCACCTTGAAGATTTGCTAAATACATTATTACTATGTCTAAAGCAAAAAGTACTAAAATCAATAAAGCTAATGCTCTTCTTAATTTTTTAGAAGGAATTAACATCTTATTTTCTTTATTTTCTTCTTCTAGGTGAATGTTATATTCAAAGGAAACTTCTTTTGATTTTATATCCTTTCTAAGAAAGTAAAATGCAGCAATAGTAGTTACAACTCCCATAGTTATTGTAAGAGGAATACTAGCAGAAATTACACTTGAAACTGGTATTCCTGCTGCATCAGCTGTAAGCTTTGGAGCTGCTTGAATAATATAGTCGCTTGATAAAGCAATTCCATGTCCAAATAGATTCATAGCCATAGCTACTCCTATAGCTGGGAGACCTGCCTTCTTAGCTAAAGGTAAAAATAAAGCACCTACAAGTGCCACAGCTGGTGATGGCCAGAAAAACCAAGATAATATCATCATAACTATACCAATAACCCAGTAAGCTATCCAATAGTTTTTAATTACTCCCTTAAAAGGAGATACTAGTTCATCATTTATACCAGAATCCATTAAAATACTACTCATAGCAGTTATAACTGAAATAATAAATATAGTAGGCATTAGCTCCTTTGTTGCATAAACAAAGCTATTAAAAATTCCCATAACGCCCTTATAAATTGAATTTGTTCCAATAAGACCTAAGATGAATATACCTAAAATACAAATTAGGGATATATCCTTCTTCTTTACCATAGCCACTATAATAATTATTATAAAAATTAAATAAATATAGTGTAGTGGTGTTAATATTACGTTTATCATGTACTTCTCCACTTTATTAATTACTCTAGTATAAATTATGATAATCATAAGGGAGTAGTTACAGATTATTCGTCAATAAAATACAATTAAAAAGAACAAATACCACTTGTATTTGCTCTTTAATAAATATCTACTTAAAGTTGATTAAGTATTTCAGTTCTTTTTTTCTTATATTCCTCTTCAGTAATTTCACCATTTTTATATTGATTTTCAACAAATTCCAAAAGTGTTTTAAAATCAATTATTTCTGTATTAAGCTTAATATGTGATTTATACTGTTTTACTTTAATATCTTTTTTATTAGTATAATTTGAAAAATATGTTAATAAAACTAATAAAAATACTAATCCAGTATAACCTGTACTTACTAGTGAAACATTTAATCCAGAATAAAATCCATATCTAATATAAAGAGATTGTACGTTCCCTATAAAATAAGCATTTAAAATATTATATACTATTAATATCAATGTAATAATATTTGCTATTTTCACTTTTTTTAAATTATCAATAATAATAAAACCAAGGGCAGCATAACAACCTGCCTCCAAGAAAGATAAAAGACTAAAACTAGAATATATGAAACTAGCTATTATTCCTTTAGCAGCAATTACAAAAAGAGAAATTGGTACTATAATTTCTATATTTTGATAATTATCTTTCAAAATAAAATAAACTCCTATGGCTCCTATAGCAAGTATCTGAATAAGATATAGAAAGTTAACAAAATAAAATCCATCACTTAAAATTATCATTGAGAAAAGAAATGATAGTAGTGATAAGCCTGATGCACTACAAATCAATATTCCCATTAATTTTGTTGATTTTAATGTAATTACTTTTTCATTCATTTTATTCACCACCTTTATTCCTTCATCTTTTCATTATACTCTGCTTCTGTAATAAGTCCGGCTGCAAGTAATTCATCTAATGTTTTTTCTCTTTCTGTTTTTTCTTTATATCCAGAAGCTTGTCTAAGATGTCTAGTATTTAATGATACCTCAGTTGTTCTTTCAATAAGTTCACCAAATCCATATATAAAGAAGCTGCTAACCCAAGAAACAAGTGGACCAAAAATCAAATATATACAACCTAATTTCATATATAAATCTTCAGTTCTATAAGAGCCTTCCTTAGCTTCAATAAATAATATCATTGCAATTAATACTGAAAGAATAATACCAACCCAGCATAGAACTTTTGCAAGTGTTTTGATTTTACCACCAATATTCTCAAACATATTTTCAAACATAATACCCCTCCTAAAAATTCATATTTTACTAATATTATACTATAAAAATATGTTTTTACATATATTTTTGAACTATTTTTAACTTTATTAACTTATTCCTAAGTATTTTTATACTCCATTATATTTATTATTTGTTGTAGCTATTATCATAATAACTTAGAAATTTTAAGAAAACATCCTTTTGCACTCATACTTTGTATACATCCATTATCTTTTAGTAAGTTTTGATAATCATAAGAAGCATATTTTACACCACAATTCTTCTTTATAATAATAAAATTGTGTCTTACTTATATTATTTTCTTCACAAAAATTACTTACCGTTCCTTCATATGAAAAAAATAAATTTATAACTTCATTCCATTTTTCATTGCTAAGCTTTTTACTAACTAGATATTAAATTTTTGACGCTTACTATAATTTATGCTATTATGTTTATATTTAATATACTAATTACGTTAAGTAATAAAAGGTTAATTCCTAGATATCAAGATACATTTTTTATTGAAGATAAAATAGGAATTAATATGATTATAGTAAATAATATATATTTAGTATATTATATAGTGTAATAATTCAAATAAAAACTGGATATGCGTCAACTGTAGTAGATGGATTATTAGTATTAATAGTTATAATAGCTAGTTCTATGCTATTGATTAAATGAGCTATTAATAAGACAAAAAGTATTAAGATCTAAGGCGGTATATAAAATGAATTTATATGTTTTTATCTATGATGGATGTGCTTTATTTGAAGTAATTTTAGCATATTATTTTTTAAAAAATAAATATAATATAAATATGATAAGTATAAATAAAGATTTAGTACAAGTATTTGAAGGCATGACAATAAAATGTGATGAATTTATAAATAAAGTGGAAATAACCGAAAATGATGTTGTTATAATTCCTGGTGGAAATATAGAAATTTTAAAAGATGAAGAATTACTCAAGGAATTTTTAGAATTATGCATTTCTAAAAATTGCAAGATAGGTGCTATTTGTGCTGGTGTAAATTTATTAATAGAAAATAATATAATAAGTACTGAAGATAAAGAAAAATACTCTATAAACAATATAAAAAATGGAGATAGATATGTGTTAGCAAAAGCAAATGAATATGTAGATTTTGCATTAAGTTTAGGTATTATATGTGACATATATAAAGATGTAGATGATTTTGAAGAAACCATTAGATTTTTTAAACAGTTTAAAGAATGTTAACATAGGGTAAGCGTCAAAAAGCCTATGCATAGTAATTAAAAATTTAAAGTGATAAAATAAACTCCAAGTAGGGGCGGTAATGCTTTCTACTTGGAGTTAAAATTTAATATAATTATTTGCTTTTTGATGCTCTTAGTTCTGATAGAAGCTTCTTTAACCACGGCATAATATCTGATAAAATTTCTTTATTATCTATATCTATTTCTGATATCTTATCAAACAATTTCTGTAATAATCTTTTCTATTTTCTCAATCTCTTTTTTAGGATTATCCCACCAGTTCTTACTCCATATTCTTGTTATTTTCCATCCTCTAGATTCAAGATATCTTTGTCTATAAATATCTCTTTCTCTTGCGGATTTTGAGCTATGGAAAGTAGCTCCGTCACATTCTATTCCTAAAATATATTGTGATTTTCTTTCATCATAAATAGCTAAATCAATTCTATAGCCAGATACTCCAACTTGTTTATGGACATTATAGCCTTTTTCAATTAAAGCCTTATAAACTTCTGCTTCAAAATCACTATCAAAACTTTTACTATCATCATATATAATATCTGTATCTAAAATAGTATTTAGTATAGCTTCTGATTCAGTAGTATTACCATTTGATACAGCTCTTACATATTGCAAATACTTCTTAAATAATTTTGGTCCTTTATTTTTACTTGAGTCTACATTAAATTCTTCAGGTTCTATAGATGTTACTACATAAATCTTTTGTTTAGCTCTACTTATAGCAACGTTTAATCTGTTTTCTCCTCCATCTTGTGATAATGATCCAAAGTTAACTGAAACTCTTCCTTTTTCATTTTTAGCATATGCTATACTAAAAATTATAATATCTCTTTCATCACCTTGTACGTTTTCTATATTCTTAACGAATAGACTAACATCTTCATCATTTTCGATTCTATCAATTTCCTTAGTATATAACTCTCTAAATTCTTCATCATACTGAGCTTTATCATCTAGCATCTTTTCTATACATGATTTTTGATTTATATTAAATGTTATTATACCAATAGTTTCATTGTTTTTTCTATTCTTTAAAATACTTTGAACTAATTCTGCAATTTTCTTTGCTTCTTCTTCATTAGATTTATTTTCCCATTTACCATCAACTATGATTCTTTCTATAGCCTTATAATCATGAGAAGTATTTAAATTAGGAGCAATTTTTAATCTTCCACCATAAAAAGCATAATTTGAAAAGTTGATTAACTCTAAATATCTTGATCTATAATGATAAGTTAAATAAACACTATCATAATTAACTTTTGCTAAATCTAATAAGCTTTCTTCTTCTAATGCTGCAGAGGATTCCTCTTCTAAATCTTCATCTTCTTCATCTACATATCTATTTTTAAATAATCCATTTGGTCTAAGTTGTTTATCATCTCCAGCTACTACAACTTGTTTCCCTCTAAAAATTGACGGTATAGCACTTTCTATATACATTTGTGAAGCTTCATCAAATATTACAATATCAAATAAACCTTTAGTTAATGGTAAAACTTCTGATACAGTTTCTGGACTTAATAAAAAGCATGGGAAAACATCTAAAATCATATTACTATAAGTTTCAAAATATTTTCTTATAGGCCATAATGCTCTCTTCTTATTAGCTTGCCTTTTAAACTCTTTAAATCCAGAAATATTATTTATAGCTAATATCTTGCCATCCCACTTACTTAAAATTAATTTTCTAACATTTTGTCTCTTACTCTCCATTTCCTTATTTATTAAAGCTATATTTTCTTCAAAAGAAGTCAATAATTTTAATGCTTCAGAAACACTTGAATCCTTTTCTAGAGTAAGGATATGGTTTAATGTAATAAACTCTAATAAGTTATTAATTCTCTCTTTCATTAAATTTATATCTTCACTAAGAGAATAATTTAATATTTTTAGTTTCAAATCATTTAAATTCTTTATTAATATTAAGTCATTCTTATACTTTTCACTTAAATCTAAAGCTTCTTTTATCTCATTAACATAGCTATTTAGGTCATTTCCATTTAAAAGTCTTTGTATAAATAAATCATAAACTTTTTCATTTAAAGAAGTCTTTATAATCTCCATATCTTTAAACAAATTATTTATATCTTTAGTTATAGTTTTAACTTCATTTATAAGGGCTTCCTTATTAGCTTCAAATTTATTATTATTTTCTATTTCTATCTTCTTATTTTTTGAATAATTGATCCAATAAGATATGCTCCACCATCTATTATCATTTAATTTATTTAATAAATGACCATTTTTTGAATTATTAATATTAACTGCTATATCTTCAACCTTTTTGTCATTTAAATAATAATCATTTAACTTATATTCATTCATTATTTTCTTATATAAGTCCATATCCTCTGTGTATTTTTCAATAATAGTTTTTAAAGATATATTTATGCCTTGAAGATTATCAGCAAGATCTTCTTTATCAATAAAATTCATTTTTACATCTATATCATCAATAAATTCATTTTTACCATTAAGTTTTGTATATGTTATAAAGCTTTGGATAGTATCATCATTTATTTGAGATATATTTTCCTTAAGGTTAAAGTAAGTTTCATTATTAAAATCATTTTTCTTCCTAAATCTAAGATATTCTTCATATCTTGGATCTTCTTTTGATGTAATATGCTTAGTTTCTTCATACATTTCTTGAAGAGATAATCCAAACTCTCTTTTACTATATAAAACATCAGCTATTTTTTCTAAATCTAAGATTTTATTATCTATATAATTGGAGTTATTTAATATATAGTTTTCAAAATTTTCATTTGATATCTCTACAGTTTCTAATGAATTAGCTACTATTGAGTAAAACTTCTTTTTATCAGAATTTATATCATGTATTAAAATAGCTTTCTTGTTTAATAATCCTAATCTATTATAAATAACATCTAGTGCAGCTTTCTTTTGAGAAACCATTAAAACTCTTTTATCCTTAGATAATGCATCACCTATTATATTTACTATAGTTTCAGACTTTCCTGTTCCTGGTGGTCCATAAATAACTAAATTATTTGATTTATTAACCATATTAACAGCACTTTCTTGGCTATAATCAAGTTTAGAAATCAAATTAATATCTCTTTCCTTAAAAACTAATTTTGAATCTTCTTCACTTAATCTATCACCTTCATAATTAGTATTTAATAATCTTTCAAGTATATCTATATCAATATCACTTTTAAGTAATTCATCATAATCATTATAAATAGAATTAGCTATAGAAAATTGTCCTATAATCATATTGTTAGAAACTTTTAAATATCCTAAATCATACTTTGGTAATGTTGTATTTGTGTATTCTATAAATTTTTCAATTTCAGAATCCTTATAATCAATATATACCTTTTCCTCTTCTAATTTTTTTAATATATTCTCAATAAAGTTTTCATCTAATTTATCATACTCTGTTTCTATATTATCTAAGTTAACTCCATTAAACTTAGATATTGCAAGTAATAAAACTTTATTTAAAAATATGTTACTTTCACTAATATTTTCAATATCAAAGGCATCACCTTTTTTATTAAATCTTATTGGGAAAAGGAATAAAGGTGACTTTATAAAAGTATCGTCTTTTAGTTTGCCTTCTATAAATGGATATCCTATGTATAATTCATATCTACCTGTTTCTTTATAAACATCATTGATTTCCTTATCTAGAGATTTTAAAGAAACTAAATAAGAAATTATTTTATTCTTAATATTTTCTAATTCACTTAGAAGATTTTCTTCCTTTTTATTTATGTTTTCTTTAACTACTTTAAGTTTAGCTTCCTTTTCAGCCTCTTCAATTTCAAGACTTTCAATACCTTCTGTTTGTTTTATTAACTCTTCTTTGATAGATCTTTGTATTTCTCTTCTTTTCTCATTATAAAAACTAGTATAGTCAGGCAAAAGCTTTAATTTATTTTCCTTATTTAAAATTATATATTCTTTTACTTCATTACAAATATCTTTATTAATAGTTGTAATGTTATATATATCAAAAGCTCTCTTTTTAGGTAATTTCTTAGTAACTAAAGCTCTATTTCTACCATTTAAATTTATTAATCTATCTTTGTACTTTTCTAAAATTTCATTCAAATCTTTCACTCCTAAATAATGCTTAATATGCTCGAAATTTATTATATCACTAAAAATCAATTTATACTTTTACTTGTATGAATAATATATTATTTTATACAAGTATTTTTATATTTCAATAAATAGAATAACATCTAGACATTGAATTTATAAATTCAAATATTATATAAACACTCGCTCTAAAAAATATGTTATAGTTCCTAGTAAATTCTCGATATGCTATAATTTTCTTATATCTCCATCAAATTCAAATATTGTTATAGTTCCTAGTAAATTCTCGATATGCTATAATATTGTATAATAGTTTAGTTGAAAGACTAGAGTTATAGTTCCTAGTAAATTCTCGATATGCTATAATTAACTTCTCAATTCTTCTTTTATAGTCAGCGTTATAGTTCCTAGTAAATTCTCGATATGCTATAATTAACTATAGTAGATACTCTTAAGCTTAATAGTTATAGTTCCTAGTAAATTCTCGATATGCTATAATATTAGCCTATTGTTCTACCATTGAACTATAGTTATAGTTCCTAGTAAATTCTCGATATGCTATAATTAATGCTGATGTATATAAAGACACTCACGTGTTATAGTTCCTAGTAAATTCTCGATATGCTATAATCTTGTACATTTGTTTTGCTTCTTCTGTTAAGTTATAGTTCCTAGTAAATTCTCGATATGCTATAATATAGGAAGAAAAGGGTGTACCAATTGTTTAGTTATAGTTCCTAGTAAATTCTCGATATGCTATAATATAGCAGGGAAATTATCCACTACTTTAGGAGTTATAGTTCCTAGTAAATTCTCGATATGCTATAATATAGGAAGAAAAGGGTGTACCAATTGTTTAGTTATAGTTCCTAGTAAATTCTCGATATGCTATAATTGTAAACTATTAGTATAGTTATTAATGAGTGTTATAGTTCCTAGTAAATTCTCGATATGCTATAATACAATAACAGAAATGGAAATAACAAGAATGGTTATAGTTCCTAGTAAATTCTCGATATGCTATAATATAGACCTAATTATGAATTGATATTCTTGCGTTATAGTTCCTAGTAAATTCTCGATATGCTATAATATAACATTATATGATATTATATAATCAAGGGTTATAGTTCCTAGTAAATTCTCGATATGCTATAATTTAATCTTTAATGTTATTAACATTTTATGAGTTATAGTTCCTAGTAAATTCTCGATATGCTATAATGGTTATTGCTATGGCAGGAGATAAAGTAATGTTATAGTTCCTAGTAAATTCTCGATATGCTATAATTCCCATAATGATTTCTATTCTGTTCTATTGGTTATAGTTCCTAGTAAATTCTCGATATGCTATAATTACTCTTTTCTCTCCTAAATCTAAAATAGGTTATAGTTCCTAGTAAATTCTCGATATGCTATAATACCAAAGTTGATTTCAAATATAAAGACATAGTTATAGTTCCTAGTAAATTCTCGATATGCTATAATTTCAAATACATATCACAGTAAGTAACTCCTGTTATAGTTCCTAGTAAATTCTCGATATGCTATAATTACTCTTTTCTCTCCTAAGTCTAAAATAGTGTTATAGTTCCTAGTAAATTCTCGATATGCTATAATTTTAACTCCTTCTACTTCTACTTCTTCAAAGTTATAGTTCCTAGTAAATTCTCGATATGCTATAATGCTATCATATTCCTCTCTTCAATATTAACTGTTATAGTTCCTAGTAAATTCTCGATATGCTATAATCCTTATCCTCAGAAAGCTTAAACTTCTTTGTTATAGTTCCTAGTAAATTCTCGATATGCTATAATTATAACTATTGAAGGTGGTGGGGTTTATAGGTTATAGTTCCTAGTAAATTCTCGATATGCTATAATGATATCCGTTGCCACTATCAACACTCATATGTTATAGTTCCTAGTAAATTCTCGATATGCTATAATAGTGATCCATACACTGTATCAGTATCTTCAGTTATAGTTCCTAGTAAATTCTCGATATGCTATAATAAAGATTAAAGAATTAATTAATAAGTGGAAGTTATAGTTCCTAGTAAATTCTCGATATGCTATAATAACAATTAATATCAATACTACCTTTGAAGTGTTATAGTTCCTAGTAAATTCTCGATATGCTATAATAATAAAGTATAAATACAGTTCAATAATTAAGTTATAGTTCCTAGTAAATTCTCGATATGCTATAATCAAACGGGTATGGGTATTTAACTTATCAAGTTATAGTTCCTAGTAAATTCTCGATATGCTATAATTAGAGCTTTCATTCCATCAATAGCCTTTCTGTTATAGTTCCTAGTAAATTCTCGATATGCTATAATATATCATTTCCACAATACTATTATACTTTAGTTATAGTTCCTAGTAAATTCTCGATATGCTATAATATCAATAGTGAAACCCATTGAAAACACTAGCTTTCAATGGGCTTTTACTATTTAAAAAACGTTCAATTGTCCCGAATTTATTTGTTTTTCTTGCTTTTTTGGTGAGCCTACAAGAAATTTCATTTCTGAATATTGCTTTTCTGTAATTTGTAAATACCTAACTGATCCTTTATGTGGGATATTTTTTTTTAGCCTACTTATATGTTTATTGGTTCCATCTATTCCATTACATATTCTAGAGTAAACAGAATATTGTAGCATTATATAACCATCATTTAATAAAAATCTTCTAAAATTTTGATATTCTTTTCTATCTTCTTTTTTAACAACAGGTAAATCAAAGAAAACTAATAATCTCATAAATCTATTACTCATAATAATGATATTCTAAATCTTTTATTTCTGGTAATTTTATTAGTCTATAATCCTTTTTACTACATGCTGTTGTATAAGATGCTACCATTTTATCTATTGCGTTTAAAATTGAATGATTTTTATTATCTATAATACAATCACAGTTTATTAAATCTACTAATGCTATTCTATTTTCTTTAGTTAACTCATCATCTATATTTATATTTTTATAAACCCATAAGTCTACTATAGGTCTAAAAGGCTCCATAAAATCATCTGCTAAATTATAAGAGTTAAGTTCATTACTGTGAAATACACCTAAAGTAGTATTAAAACCATACATAGCTAAGGATCTTGCTACTGCACTTCTAACTATTGTGTATCCATAATTTAATGCAGAATTTATTCCATTTATCTCATTTCTATTGAATTTTTTACCAAACAAAACTTTAAAATAATATTTAGCACCTATTGCTTCTCTATTTCCTTTATCTCCACTTTCCACATCTTCTGATAACTTATATAAAAATTTATAACCATCATTATTAGAAATTTCTAAACATAAACCTTGATTTTTAAGTTTTTGCTTTATTATGCTTTGCCAAATTCTTTTACTAAAAGCAGCACTTTGCGAAAGCTGATTTTTAAGAACCTTATAAGATCTATAATGAATATTTAATGGCAAAACTATTGATGATGGCAAATGCTTATCATCGCATATTATAGTAGCTACACTATATTGACTTAATTTACTAATAAGCTTTGCTGTAAGTTTAACTGCTGACGATTCAATTAATAATACTGATATATCCTCAACTGGAATTTGAAAGTTATCTTCATTAGTTATAATTAAATTATTATTTTTCAACGATAAACTTGCTGGATTTGATATAATTATGCTTCTAAAACTCATTTATTTACCACTCTTAAGCTTGTAGTATCTTCCCAAAACATCTACTTCATATTTATTTATTTCTTGAACTCCAGCTTTTATTCCTATTCCTCTATATCTTTCAGAATTATCATGATTTTCAATAGTTAATGCAGCAGTAGATCTATCAAACGAATCATAATATCCAAAGTAACCCTCTTTTTTCTTATATTTAATTTCAATCAAATCATTTTTATAAACAGAAAACTTAAACTTATAGCTTTCATCCATATAAATCCATTCATCTTCTGTCTTAGCTGCTACTGATGCTTTTTTAGGAATATTAGCATTTAATAATTGATATCTATATACTGGAACACAATAAAACTTTTGCTCTTTTTCATATATATCAATTCTTACCATTCCTTCTTTTGCAACAGAGCCTTCATTTAAACTTATTGCATCTTTTATTTTAAAAGGTTCTTTAGATTTAACTTTTATACTTCTCACAACTGGTCCTAATTTTCCATCTTTAGTTGGTTTCCTAAATTCCGTTTCAAAAGCTTTTTTAGCATTCCAATCAAATTCTTCTAATTTATTTTTAATTGCATCATATAACTTTCTATCACTATTATAATTATAGATATTTTCAAAGTCTTTTTTACTTAAATCAGTTAAATTTTTCTTTGCTACAAAACCTTCTTCAGTAAAATCTTTCTTTGAATATATTGTTTCTTTAAAAAGTTTACCTCCAATTTTTCTAAATGGCATCCTTGAAACAAATATTGGTCTAACTGTCTTTTCTATAAAGTCTTCATCATAAGATTTTATAGGTGATTTTTTTAACTCTTCTTTTGGATTATCACTTAATCTCATAATTAATTCTTCACTAAATCCAATCCATGGTCTTGGTAACTTATCTTTAAGTAAATATTTATAATCTTCTAATTTAACAATTTCTCCAGTTTCTATATCTACAAATTCATCATTTACTCTTATATATTTTAATTCATTTGCTTTACTATATTTTGATATTTCATTTACCATTCCTTGAGTTGCTACTGCTACTACTGTTGCATCTAATGCGTGGTGCTTATCTCCATCTCCCCTTACCTTAATAAGGCCCCATTTAGCTCTTAAATATGCTGTTGCTCTACCATTTATATTTATTACTTTTCTCTTTGATTCACTTTCTTTAAATAATAATCTATTATCTATAAAGTTTGAAATATATCTACATATATATTTAGTGTCTTGAAGATTTCTTGCCTTCCACTCTTTTTGTTCTTCTTCGGAAAATTTCTTTTTAATTAAATTACTTTTCTTTTTATAACTTAATCTACTTGAATTAACCCATATTTCAAATCGATTCCATCTTCCTTCATCAGACCCAAAATACTCATATGGAGTTCTATTGCTTTTTAATCGATTTTCTGATCCAAGAACTAAAATTTTATTATTAAAGCTATCATCAAAGCTTCTACTAAAAGGAATAATATGATCTATTTCGCAATATCCTACCTCAAATAACTTTTCTATATATATTTTTTGTTGAGTGTAAGCACATTCACTATTTTGATCTATCCAAAGTTTATATTTTAAAACTTCACTTCCTGTTGGCTCTTTACCAGTTAATGTCCTTAACTCATCCCTTATTTTATCATTTTTAGATCTATTTTCTTTTTGCTCTTTTTCTATTTGTTTTCTATCTTTAAAGTTCTTAGCCAATTCCCTAGCTAACTCTATATTTATTCCTACTGGTGAACCATACCTATCAATAACAGCATTAATCACTTTTCTAGTTTGAGCTAATGCTCTGTTAACTACAGGGTTAACAATTTCATCAATATCTATCACTGGTAGCTTATAAGATTTTTCACCATTATATATAGCTTTAAAGTCATATCCTGCTTTTTCACAAGCTTCATTATACATATACCCCTGCTTTACAAATGGCAGTATTCTTTCTAATGCTTCAATAGACAAATTACTAAACTTACTAAATGTTATGTCACTTACAACATCTATAACTTCACTTGGTGCACATCTTTTATTTAATTGATAAATAATATCTTCTTCTGTTTTAGCTATACTTAATACATAAGCTATATCATTTAAAAGTTTTCTATTATCTTTTATTAATTTCCAATACTCTTTACTAATGCCATGCTCTACTGCTTTTCTTATTTCATGATATCCATTCATTGAAATAAATTTTGTATTTTCTGTTTTAGAATTATCATTATTATAAGTTAAAGTAGAAAACTTATCTTTTTCATCTAAGTTCAATAATTTTCTTGCTGCTGAATACTTAACTTCTTTTTTCTTATAAGCTTCGTCAATAATTATATTTCTCTCTTCTTCTGTTAATTTCCTTTTATGACCATTATTAATAATAGAAACTCTATTTAAATTATCATATAGAACAAACTCTTCTGAAGATATAGAATGTTTAGGTGCTCTTTTATACTTTTTATCTTTTTCAAATGTACAAAACCCAATCAACTTTTCTAAATCTTCAAATTTTGAAAAAGGTCTTTGTGAATTAAATATTTCTAAATATCTATCTTCAATTTCATCACTTGCATATTTATTACCTAATTTTCTTTGACTTTCAAATATTTTATGTATTTCTTCTCTTATCATATCCCTTGAAACACAATTTTTATATTTTCCAAATTTGTTTCTTAAAGGTGTATAATTATCTTCATCTAAAGTTGCCTCTTTATAAATATATTCACCAATAGTTCTATATCCAAGTTCATTCATTCTTTCTTCATTAGCCTTAATACTAGTTAAAATTTCTCCTGATTCTTTATCAGCTGTATCTATTTTTCTATTAGATTTAAATCCTCTTCTTTTGCATAAATTAATCAAAACCTTTGAAAATTCTTCATTAGTTAATAATCTGTCTAAACCTTCAACTCTTGCTATCCAAACATTGGTGTCATTTCTTAAAAATAAGTTATCCAGTTCATCTTTAGTTAAGAGATTTTCATTTAGTATTAATTTTCTTACTCTCTCAACTCTATAAGCTTTTCTTCTTAATAATTTTCTTCTCCCTCTTGCTAATCTTCTAGGAAGAGCTAAAGAAGATCCATCTTTAGGATTTTCAGCTGCATTAAATATTCTAACTCCTAAGTCTTCTATTCTTTGCTTGTCTAAGTTTATTACTGACCAGCCAACTGAAGTTATTCCAATATCAAGCCCCAACCTATAATTGATATTTTGATTCAAATTTATACACCTCACATTTCCTTTATACAAAAAGATACCCCTAAGCTCTACTGAACCTAGGGGATACTTTACGGCTTATTGCCTTGTTATAGTAACTAGTTAAACTCTCGATATGCTATATATTTACCTAGTTCCTGTCATTATATTACTATAATATACACATTTTGTCAACATTTATTGTTTTAAAATTCAAATAATTTTATTTATAAACAATTATTTATATTTGGATATCTTTTATTAAATTTTTGAATTTATCTCTAATTATATTTACACATAATTATGTGAATTTAATACTATATTCTTAATTGATTTTTGTAAGAGTCAAAAAATCGACGCGTAGCAATTAAAAATTTAAAGTGATAAAATAAACTCCAAGTAGGGGCGGTAATGCTTTCTACTTGGAGTTAAAATTTAATATAATTATTTACGGGTTGATGCTCTTAATTCTGGTGGAAGCTTCTTTGACCACGGCATAATATCTAATAAAATTTCTTTATTATCTATATTTATTTCTGATATCTTATCAAACAAATACACTAAGTATTTTTCTACTATTAAGCCGTTAGCTTTAGCAGTTTCAATAATACTGTATATTGTGGCACTAGATTTTGCACCTTTAGATGTATTACTAAAAAGCCAATTCTTACGGCCAATTACAAATGGCTTTATAGCCCTTTCGGCACCGTTATTATCAATTTCTAAAGATTCATCAAGTAAAAGAGTTTTCATTCCAGGTAATACTTTTCTTGTATAATCAAGAGCTTGATCTTGTCTTTTGGTAGTCATATAAGATAATTGGATCTTTTAATTCACCACTTTTATATAACCACATATATTTCTTAGAATTAGATTCCTTACCATTATCATCAATAACTTGTAAGGTTGTCTCATCAGCCTGAATATAGTTTCTACTTAGAAGCTCATCTTTCATAGCAGTATAAATATCTTCTAGTAAATTAGCTGCCGCTAACGTCCAGTTAGACATAGTTTGCCTTGAAATATCTGCTCCTAACATTTTAAAGTAATTTTGTTGTCTATATAAAGGCATTGCATGTTGATATTTCATAATAAGCATATGAGCTATTAATTCATTTGAAGCCATTGTTTTATAAAAAGCAGTACTTGGAGCTTTTCCCGCATTTATCACAGATAAGATCCTTATCTTCAAGTTTATGTTCTATAACTACTCTTTCTAAATGAGCTAAGTTATCTTTTTTACCTACATATTTTGGAGTTTTATTTCTTAAATAAGTTATTTCTTCAAGAATAGGTTCAGCAGCTTTAGGATTACTATTTTTTTCAGCTTCATCCTTTGGAAGACAGGAGTACTTTCAGTACTAGCTGCCTCAATTCTTCTTTTATGATAATAAAATTGTGTCTTACTTATATTATTTTCTTCACAAAAACTGCTTACCGTTCCTTCGTATGAAGAAAATAAATTTATAAATTCATTCCATTTTTCATTGCTAAGCTTTCTGCTCATAAAATAAAACCTCCCGAAAAATTATTAATACAATTTTAGCAAGGAGGTTATTTATTAACTAGATATCAAATTTTTGACGCTTACCCACAACGGACTTTCACCGTCAAGTTGTTGCCCATGCTGGGCACACTAAAAAAAAGAATTACCACAAATGTGTGGTAACTCTTTATATCTCTACGTATTTTAATTAATTAGTTTTATAATATCATCTCTACCATTTTGTACTCCCATTGTTTCAATACTTTCAAACTAAAAACAATCTCAAAATACATTTGATACTACTTAGTTAAATTTAACTAATAATATTCCTTCTTATTTAGCTTATATATGTTAAAAATAAAATTAATTTTTCCAGTATAATTTTCAAAATATTATTCAATCATTTATTTTATTACCCAATATACTCAAACCCATCCGTTATTTCATAATTTCTTCTATTTTAAATGATTATAAATTACCTAACCCCTAATGCCTTAAATACAGCATCAATAGGATCTGAGTAAAATATAGGTTGAACCTTTATTAATAGGTCTGAAGGAACTGTTTGAAATTCAACAACTGATGTTGCGGGGATTAGCACCTTTTTTGCTCCTGCATCTACACAAACTTGTAAACAATTTGCAAATTCTTCTACTTTCATTATTGTTCCACCATAATTCATATTTCCTAAGACAACCATAGATTCTTGGACTGGCTTTTCTAATGAAGCCGAACAAAGTCCTATAAATTGTGCAATAGCAAGTTCATTAGTAAGCCCTATTCCTTGTAGATCACTTATATGCATTAAAAAATCTTTAGTTTTAGTACTTATTGATGCACTTATGCTTTTGCTATTTGCTGTAAAATATCTAAAAGCAGTATCTAAGCTTTCTTTTGCTTCTCTATGTGAACCTACACCAGCCTTTTCAAATTTACCGCTTCCAGAAACAACTTGATTTTCTATTTTATATACACCTATCATTGAACCTGAATGTCCTACCGTATATATATGTCCAGGTTTTCCTAAGCCTTCTGGGATTAGTTTTCCACCACCTTGTTCTGGAACTGATACATATTCTTCTTGCATAGTTTCTATATCTATATAAGAGAAATTAACATCATAAAATTCCATTCCACCTATCTTCTTTAACTGTTCTTTCACTCTTCTTCTACCAACAAGTGCATATTTTAAAATTTCTTCTAATTCTTCTTTTGTAAATTCTCCATTTGGATATATTAGCTTTATCAATCCAGATACTGTTTTTCTAACCGCTATAACATCTCTTTGATTTAAATTGTTACCAAGCTTAAAATATTTATTTATAGAATCTGTAAATGAACGCTTTCTCATTTCCCTAAAAAATTCTGATACATAATCTGCTATAAAACCATACCTATCAGTTAGAAGTTCTGGTCTCATTTTAGGTATTTCCCATCCAGGTAAATAATAGTGCATTCTATCAAAGAATGCTGAATCATTGGCCATTTCTTCTGGGAATGGAGCAAATAAATGTGATGTTTTAATCAAAGAATCTACACTTTGATTAATATTCCCTACAAATACCATAGAAGCTGATGCATTTTTCTCTTCTTTTCCTCTTGCAAAAGAACCTGATGCCATATAATCTTTCATTATTTGAATGCCATCTTTATCTTTAAACCTTATTCCAGCTACTTCATCAAATGCAACAGTGTCCCAAAGCCCAACTAATCCAACTTTTCTTGTAGACATATTATAAAAAAGATTAGCTACTGTACTTTGTCCTCCTGATACAAGTATACTGTTAGGTGATAATTCTTTATACACATGTGATTTTCCTGTTCCCCTTGGACCAAGTTCACATAAACTATAGTTATTTTCAACAAGTGGAACAAGCCTCTCAAGGATATGCCATTTAACTTCATATGATAATTGAGTACTTTCCATTCCTGTAGAACGAATTAATATGTCTATCCATTCATCTTTAGTAAAGTTCTTTCTACCTTCTAATATCTCTTCTAAGTCCATATTAGGCATCTGTATTGGCTTTAAATTTGATATACTAAATGGACTTTTCACTTTTACTTCTTCGTCAAAGAAATATTCCATCTTTAATATGCACCATATTCCACCTTCAAGAAGTTTTTCAAATTCCTTAACATAGAAAGGTGAAATAGGAACATTTTTTAATCCTAAGTTAGAAAACTCTGCTTCATAAGTATCTATTTTTTCATTTAATTTAACTGTAACTTTATCAATAATTGTATATTGACCTAACTCTCTAATTTTAGACTTAACTTTTTCAGCTTCATCAGGTCTAACGTAATTATCAGATAAAATTTTCTTTACCCTTTCAATGCCCTCTTGTAAGCTATCATCATCATCCGTTGCACAATACATACCAAGTAAATATTCAAGAACATAAACAGGAACGTTATATCCCTCTTTCATTGATTTTGTTAAATCCTTTCTTACAGCTCTACCTGAAAAATACTCATTAAGTTTTTTATCTAAATCTAATGATATTTCGCTATTTTCCATATATACTCCACACCTCTTTTACTTTTAAAAATCAAAATCACTTGCTATTCCTAAACTTATTGTAAAAGGTATTTCCTCTAAAACCACACCTAATTCAGTATCTTTTATTATAAGATGATATTTTTTACTCTTATCATAATTAATAGGTTTTAAAGTTATTTTACTTCTTATAACTCTTTCTTCTGGTCTATCATTTGTTAAATCAGCTATTATATTTTCTATATTTGATATAATATTTTTATCATTATCAATCATATAAACTTCTAACTCAACCTTAGTTACTTCTTCACTAATTCTTTCAGTTTGAAAGAAATTTAATGTAAATATACTATTAGTTATTTTTCTTATTTCATTTGTAAGTTTAACATTTACCTTCTTAGCCTTTATACTATTCTTATAAGAACTTCTTATATTTTTAAAAGCTATAACTGGAACTACCAATTCTTGAAGTGTTGCTCCTCCATGTACAAATTTAGCTCCTTCTCCTTGAACTTTAAATCTTATATGTGATTTAGGCATATATGAAAATACATCTTTATCCTTTAAAACATATGACATATCTACTTTTAAAAGATTCTCATTTTCTATATCTTCTTTTGATATTAAACTTCTTCTATTTTTATCAATAAAAGATATATTTTCTTTTGATATTTTATCACTTTCCTCTAAATCACTTCTTTGATATATAAAACCATGATCTGATGTTATTAATACATTCACACCACCAAGCCAATCAGTTATTTTGTGAACTAAATCCATTATCTCATTGATAGCCTTTTGTACTGCTTCAAAAGTATATATTTCTGTAGAACCTTTATCAGCTGTAGCATCAATTGTATCATGATAAAAATAAATAAGTTTATACCCTTTTAATTCTTCTATGAATTCAGTTTTATTCTTTGGTAGCTTTTGAAAATCCACTGCTATACTATTATCAAAAGTATTCTTAAGTATTTTATTTCTATTTTCTAAACCACTACTATCAACATTATCTATAAATACTCTTCCATCATCTTTTAAATCAATTTCTTTATGAGGAAGAAGTGATGCCATTCCAAGTTTTGTTATGGACGGAATAGTAGAAAGACTACTATAAATATTAGTAGAATTAATAACTTTTTCGTTTAATTTTTCTGCAATTTCTACTCCTG
Source organism: Clostridium sp. SGI.024 (assembly GCF_050315195.1). NCBI lineage: Bacteria > Bacillati > Bacillota > Clostridia > Eubacteriales > Clostridiaceae > Clostridium > Clostridium sp. SGI.024. Next base: position 27,486 of record NZ_JBNPON010000012.1, read on the forward strand.
CTTCATATCTTAAAGCATCAGAAACTATAACAAATACTCTATCTCCTTTTGAAATCATGGGATTTACATATGTTTTATAAAACTCTCTTTGATTAATAATACCAGGTATAGACCAATATTTTTTCATCTCTTCACTTATAGATGATGTCCAATTAATTCCCATTGAAATTAAGTACCAATTTACATAAAGATTTTCAGCTAAATTTTTTAATCTATTTATAACATTGCTTTCTGGTTGTAAATCATAAAAATAATAAAATTTTCTATAATAAGTATCCATTTTATAATATTCATTTGCATACTCTTTAAACAATCTATCATTATTTTTAGGAAGTATACTTAAATTATAAGTCTTATAGAACTTATACATCTCAACTACATTTAATAAGGCTTCATAAATTCCTTTATAATCTTTATAGAAGTGTTTTGTTCTTCTACCTTTTATTAATTCAATAAATATTTCATAGTCCTCTATCTTATTTTCTATGGAATTTACTATATAATTAATTATGGCTCTATCAAAAACTTTTAGTATATCTACATCCTTATATTCATCTATATCTAATTCTTCAATAATATCCGATATCCTTATTTCTTCTTCATATATTTCTGATAACTCATCATACTTTTCATAATCTACTCTATGATTTTGAAAATGATCTATAAAAATAAGACAATTAGGTTTATTCTTTCCAATAAAATCACTTATTCTACTTAACTTTTCTTCATTTATGAAACTACATAAAGCAGTAGATATTAAATATATAAATAATTTCTTTAATGATTTTTGATTAGATTCATAACCATATTTTAGAAAAGCATATTTCCAAAAAGCATTATCTATATTATATTTTTCAAAAGCTGTATAAAATTTATTTTCACTCTCTATTAATGATTCCATAAGTACAGATTTTAAAATTTCTTCAAAATCTATACTCTTAGAATTGCTTAAAGCCCCTAAAATAGCTAATTCTAATTGTTGTTGATTACTTATTTTTTCTACATATTTGCTAAATTTTTTTCTTCTTTCAAGTGCATTAAAAAAGTCCTTATAAACTATAAATTCTTTTCTAATAAAAATATCTATATTAAGTTCCTTCATTATTAATGAAACTTTATCTGCATAAAATTGAGAAGAATAAAGCATAGTATCAAGCATCCAATTATCTCTATCATCTATAATCTTTGTAGTATTGTATATTAAAAAATTAGATTCTGTATCTTCCTCTTCTAATAAATATTTCGTATAAAAATTATTATTATCTTCCAATCTATGAACCTTAACACCTTCAATATTTACTTCATCAATTATATCTTCAAATTCTTTTTCATAATCATTCCAGAAAACTATTTTTCTTTTCTCATAGGATTTTAGTGGTTCATTAAATTCTTCTTTTAAAGCTTCTATAATATTAATATTAGCCATTTTTTCGCTCCTTTTTTACTAACACAAAATAATCCCTGTTATAATTATAGCCTTTATAACAGGGATTATATATACTCTTTACAATAAACTATAAAATTCTATATTTACTATTAAATACTTTATATTCATTTAGTTATATTTTACTTACCAATCCCTTAAATTTTTCATAGTTTTTAGTAACTCCATTATCTAAGTTAATTTCTATTTGCATATCAGCCATATGATGTAAAACTTCATCATACTTCTTTAACTCATCTATTTGTTTATCAATTGTTGTAAGTTTTTTCTTAGCATCATTCTTTTCTTTATTACTATAATCTCCATCTATTAAATGAACTAAAGATTTTCTTTCTGTATCAAGTCTATCTTGAAGCTCATGTAAATAATCCGTTCTTATTCTTGATAAAGTTGTTTTATCATATCTATGCATATAAACTAAACAATTAAAAGCTTTTTGTTTTCCTGATGTAAATAACCAATATATAGGTCTCTTTTTATATATTTGAACATGATCTTTAAAGAAATCATTAAGAAAATATCTTCTTATAGTATCTTTTGCTGTTTCATTATTCTTTTTACCAATTATTTTAGCTATAAAATCAAGATTTTCTGACAAACTTTCTTCTCCAAAAATAATTTTAACAAATTCTACAAATTTAGCTACTATGTCATCTTCGAAATAGCTATCTGAAAGTATTGGTATAATATTATCTTCATCAGCTTTGAACATTTTATATTTTGAGAAGTCAAACTCTCCACCAGCATATACAAGTCCATCTTGATCTAATGAATATCTACCAAGCATACATCCTACTGCATATGATATAAAAGATTTAATATCTCTTTCTTTATCAGCTTTTCTTATGGTGATATCTTTTTCTTCAACTTCTGGATCAATTTCATCTTGAAGTCCATATATATCTATAAAAATTTTATTTAATTCCTCTTCATTGTGTTTTAATCTATAAAATTGCTTTTCTGAAAGTTGATTCCAATTATTAAAAGCTTCTTCTATTTTATTATTATTTTTATAATCTACAATAGGATGTTTTTTAAAATCCCATGAAGTTTCAAATGAATCCCAATCCACTTTTGATATTTTTATATTTTCTTTGACTAATTTATCTACTAAAGTAGCTTTAGTTGTATCAAAAATCAATGGCATATTAGAAACTACACCCGCACTTAAATTTAATGTTGGATTTAATATTTTCATTATATTTGAACTGAATTTTGTATTTAATAATCCTGCATAATAATAATATTTAGATTCATCACAAAATATAGAGTGTGCTCCAATATCAAAAATTGCTCCTCTAAAAGAGCATCTTACTCCAAAATAAGAAGAACTTATTAATGTCCATGTAATTGATTTTTTAAAATAAAATTGTTTATTTCTAACTGGCGCTCCATTATAATCAAGAGCTATATTATTAAATTTATGTATTTCTATACCATCATTTTCCCAGTTAACCACATAATCATTATTACCAAACCATTTTCTAAAATTACCTCCTTTATTATAAGGAAACCATTTATATATACTATTTTTTGCTGTATCTCTATCTTCAATATTAAATCCTATCTTATTTTTTTCAACTTCTGTCCATAATCTCAAAAATTGGCCATTATCATTTGTTTGAAGCCCTGCTTTAATATCACATACCTCTCCAAGAGAAATAGAGTTTTCAAATATATATTTCACTCGATCACTTACCCAATATGCTATTGGTACTCCAGGTATCTTTTTAAAGTCTTTAGAATAATGCTTATATCTATAATCAACATTAGGACTCTGTATAGCTTCTAATGTTTTTATCGATTGATTTTCAACGCCTTGAAAATTTGATAATTTAATATATTCACCTGATAAATCAATATTATAATTTCTTATAGTTAAAGTACAAACTGGTACACAAGCTTCTGGAAAAGCATTATATTCAAGCTGAATTAATGAACTAATATTTTTATTTTCTACTATATGCTTTCTTAAATCTTCATAAGTTGATATAAACATCCATACAAATGGCGTTACAAATCCTAATTGCCCCTTATTTTTAACTTTATTCATACAGTAATCCATAAATACTGAAAATAAATCTGATTTTACACTCTCATAGTTATATTTTATGAAATTATTTAAAGTTAAGTTCATATATTTACTTCCCATATATGGAGGATTAGTTACTAAAATATCATATATATTTGCCATTATATAAGCTTGTTTTATTAATTTTCCTAACAATTCATCTACTTGCTTATTTTTTGAAGATTGATATTCTATATGCTCTACAGGATTATTTAATATATAATTGAATCTTTGTTCTAAAAACTTTTTATCAAATTCTTCTACTTTTATAAGTGAACCATATATTTTAGCATTCTTAAACTGTTCTATAAATTCTTTTACTTTTTTATAATTTTCTCCTGAGGACTCTCCAGCTATATATTGTATATCAATATCATTTATATTATTAGTTTCTTGTATAGAAGCTATGTTAATCTTTATTCCTTCTCTTTCTATACTTCTAAGAAGTCTATTATTATATTTCATTCCTTTCATGATAACAGAAAAACAAGCAAGTTGATAAGCTCTATCGTCTATATCAAGACCATAAAGATTATTTTCTATAATAAGTCTTGGTATTTCTCTATTCATATATCCACATTTTTCATATATTTGATATAATACATCAAACATATAAACTAATATATGCCCAGAACCGCAAGCAGGATCAAAACATTTAATATCCTCTACCTTTAGTTCTTTATTTATATATGGAGCTAACTTTTCTTCAAAATCTGATTCTGGATTAGGATTTTCAAGATAAAACTCCCATTCTTTTTTTAATTCATTATGCTCTGGATGAGATTCCACCCAATATCTTCCTAATGAGTTTTGAACCATATATCTAACGATCCAATCAGGTGTAAATAATTGAGTAGCAAATGGTATCTCTTCTTTTGTATACTTCTTTTTAGCTTTTATAACTCTATCTTTTTCCTCAGAATTATAATATTGATAAAGCCATCCTATAATCTCTACATCTTCCCAATCACTTTCTGGTATAATATTAATATCTGTAAGCTTTCTAATAAAAGCTCCTTCATTTAAAAGCCCATCTGGAAGCAATAACTCAGTATAATGTCCTATCTTTTCAAACATAAATGGAAGAACTATATTCAAAGAATTACACTGGGCTATTATCATATACTTAAATAATGATTCCATATCATTATTTAATTTCATTTCATATATCTTTTGTTTATCTACTCGAAGGTCTACATTGCTTGCTTCTTTTATTAATTCAGGTTCAACACTTCCGGGAATAGTAGATGATAATGCTCTAACTCTTGTAGGTATATAATTATTTACTTCCATAAATCTTAAAGCCGTAAATCTATTAAACCAAGTGTATGCTACCTCTTCAATTATACTACTATATCCATCTCCACCATTTTCATTTATATCTTTTATTTTTTTTATAAGTTTTTCTCTTTGTAACTTCTCATCTTTACTAAGCGGAGTTCCATTAATAACTATAGAGTCACTACTAATTATATTTGAATTTTTTATACTATCTTTTTCTATACCATATTGACGAGCTTTCACTTTTATTTTCTCTATTAATTCATTTCTTGCCTCTATGGCAAAACTTTTTAATATATTTTTATCCACCTCTTAATCCTCCGTTACATGAAGTAAATAGGAGATAAATTTCATATCTCCCTATACTTATTTACTCAATCTCTATTTCTTTATCTTCTTTTATTATTGATGTAAGCCTATTTTTAAGTTCTCTTATATATACTTCAATATCCGCTTCTGTCCTTAATGATTTAATTTTTACTAATTTAGAAACTACTACTTTTTCAATTTTTTTAGGTTTTATTTCTTTTTTTTCAGTTTCTTTTATTAAATTTTTCTTTGATTCTTCCTCTAACCTTTTCTTATATGCTAATATTTCATTCTCTATTTGCTTCTCAAAATACTCTCTTCTGTTCGAGCTTATAGTTATAGCAGCATCTAATCTATATATATCTTTATAATTTTCTATATCACTAAGTTGTTTATCATAAAACATTTTTATATTTTCTGATATATTACTTCCAACTTCATATTGATTTGATTTTAATAAACAATAATCATAATCATTTTTTATTTTTTCTTTAGCTGTTATTTTTTTATTTTCAATTATTAAATTAAATCCTTTTTCTATATTAGAAACTATATCTATTATATTTCTTATCTTTTTATATGGTATCGGATCATTTAATATTTCGTTTAATTTGGCAACTTCATCCAATAAGTCCTTATCTAAATACTCTTTATTATCTTCACATTTTTTAGAAATATCTAATCCTTTATCAAATATATCTTTTTGACTTTTGAAAAAATCTATAGGGTATACTACGTCATCTACCCAATCAAGTAATTCTTCTTCTTTATTTTTTATCTCTTCAAAAAAGCTTAGGTTATCTCTGTGCTCAGTAATTTCTTTAAATATATTAAGTCCTTTTTGAAATAAGCTCTTACCTGGATATTTTTTTTCTTCATATTTATTTAAATATAACTTAATTTCTTCTACTTTTTTATTTATTTTTTCTTTAATTGATACTACTATAGAATCTTCATCATCAGGTAAATTAATGCTACCAAAGGCATCTAAACATATAGTTTTAACTCTCCTAATAAGAGCTTCATCTACTTTTACTTTTTTGTTAATTATAACTCTATCAACATTTGCTGTTTTTGTTAATGCATCTACTACTTTATTCGCTTTTTCAGCATCTAAATATTCACCATTAAATATAATATTTATATTTTGATTCTTTAAAAGCTTAGCTACTATTCCTACAATATCTATTTCATTCCATCCATATGGAGCATCACTAAATCTATTTAAAATTATTTTCATTCTTACTTGTTGATGATTTTCTTCTTGAAAGTATATAAAATCTAAGATTTCTTTTTCTGCTAAATCATTATTATATGTTTCTTCAGCATCAAATCCTAATTGCTCCGTAGCATTACTAAGTAAAGTCATTATTTCAGCTTCAGTTGATATATTAACATTTACGTATTCCAATTTATTAAATATACTATTGGTTAAAACATTAAATCCTGAATTTATTTTTTCTCTTGCTGAATTTCCTTTTATTTGTACTTTTTCGCCATTTATATAATAATCTGCTTTAATAAGTGCTTTTTCTAATAATTCTTTAACTCTACTTTTTCTTAATCTCATTTCGCCTTGTTTAATTGTTATTATTGCTTGTTTATTCTCAGGAAGTGTACTTACATTTTTCTTCTTTATATATGATTCTATTTTTAAAGCCTCTCTTAGCTCATATATAATTTCACTTTCATCTTTAAGTTTAACTATCATTTCCTTATTACTAAATGATCTTAATATAAGCTCTTCATCGCTTTTATAAAAACTATCACTTAATGATGTCAATATATTTATACTTAATTTTCCTGTTTGATTTCCAATTCCAATATCATCTAATTTTTTATTAAATGCGAAAGTATAATTTTTTGAATATTTATATTTAGGGTCATCATATATATCACTGAATATATCTTTTATAATTTCTTTTCTTAAAGTTTCATCTTCTATTACTTCACATTCTATTTCTCTATTAACATCTTGTTCATCATCTGTTAAAAATATATAATTATCTCCATTTTTCTGTATAAGATTTTCAGATTTAAGCTTTCTTAAGCTTTTTTTCAAATCTTCTTTTAACTTCAGTTTATCTTCATCTACATTACTTAACATTAATGTAGCAACATTTTCCAAATTCGAAGGTATTTCATCATTTAAGTACTTAATCATGAATAATAATTTTAATACTTGTATATTCATTGGATTATCTTCAAGTTCTGGATTTTTTGACGCTCTTTCTATAACCCTTGAAATTGAAGGATTTAAGAACTCCTCAATTGTATTATAGAAAGCATGAAAAGGTACTAATATACCATCATTTTCATCTGCATATGTTAAAAGTGATTCTTTAAATGCAGAAATCATTGATCTTTCTCCTTCTGATAAGTGTTTACCTGAACTACCATGTTTTCTTACTTGTTCAAATACACTTTGAAGTATCTTAAATTGATATGGTATAAAAGGATATACTTCTATAAACTCTTTTTCACCTTCATAACTTAAAAGATCTTTTCTTGCATTTTCAAAATTTATTAAATTCTTTAACATAGCATTTTTTTCTCTATATAAATCCTTTAATAACAAGATTGCATCGTCATCTTTTTCCAAAATACGCTTTTTTATAACTTCATCAACTGAAATAGATGACATACTAAGTCTTGTATCAAATCTTCCTTGTATTTTTGAAAAGTCATTTCCTTTTACTTTTATAAGAGAATCTATACTTTCTTGTGATGTAACCATTATCCAAACTTTACCTTTACAGTATGTTCCTAAATCTTCTGCTACTGTTTGGAGGTTTAACATTAAATCTTTATTATCACCTATATACTGGCCAATTTCATCCACAAGAAATATTAAATGAAAATTTTCACCTTTACTATCTATATATTCTTTAACTTGTTTAGCAAACTTTTCAATACTTACTTCATAATTATTTACACCATCTCTTACATATTCATTAGCACTTTCTAACGAAATATTTAAAACATTTGCTATAGCTTGTGCTACATAGTCCTTATCTAAAAGAAATGCATTTCTTCTTTGTATCCACTCTTTTCCCCTTATACTCATAAATTCTGATTTAAACTTCTCATACACACCATCTTTAATTAATTGTTCTTCCATATGAGCAACCCCTGGAATTTCATTACAAAGATTTCTATGTTCATTAAATACCTTAACAAATATTCTAAGTATGGCATCTTCTTTATTTTTATTATTAATAGGATTTTTAGAATCTATATTAAATAAAATTGTTTCAGTATTTATTTTTGATATTCTTTCCATTTCGGCATAAAGCATTGGATCTTTAACTTTATCCTTAAAAAACTCAATAGGCGTTCTATCATTTATAATTTTATTATCTAATAAATAAGATAATATTTTTAAAAAATGTGATTTACCACTTCCAAAGAATCCTGAAATCCAAACTCCCATTTTATCGGTTGTTCCATTTATACCCTTACTATAATTTTCATAAAACTTATTTAAATGTTTTGCAACCTCTTTAGTTACTACATATTCATCTAATTCTTGATATATCTTTTTCACATCTGTTTCAGATGCTTTAATAACTCCGCTAATTTCACGAGTAATATCTTTTTCAAACATATTTTTTATAAACATTTTATTGTCCCCCTTACTATACCTATACTAACGGAAATGCTCTGTAATAATTTTCATCTTTAAATTTTTTAAATAGTTTTAAATCTTGACCACTATATTCTCCAGGATAAAACATAACTACTGGTTTATCATTCAAATATTGTTGTAAATTATTAAGAATATTATGAGAACGCATAAATGGATATACTTTCCCTATTCCAGTCAAAAATATTATATCAAACTCTTCAGATACTTTTTGTATTATCCCACAATAAATGTCAGCATTTATAAACGTAGAAATAGCTTCTAATATATATTCTTTTCCTTCTTTATTTTCAAGATTAATTATTTGCTGAAAATCATCTTCCTGTTTTAAAAATCTTACTAATATTTTATATAAATCAACTTCTATTATTTTTCTATTACAATTTAATTTGTTAAATTCTTTCACTATATATTTTATATATTCTCTAACCATCAATTCTTCTTTAGGTTCATAATCAAAAATATAATATCCTATTTCATTTCCGAGACCTTTTCCATTTATAAAATTATCACTATTTAATTCATCTATAACTCTTTCCAGCCTTTCTCCTAATGATAACTTTTTCAAAAAAATTCACCCCTATTCTATTTGCTCTCCCATTGCCTTTAAATACTTTTCTTCACCTATGCTTAATAAATAGTTTTTAACTTCAATAGGTATCAATAATCTATTAATTTTCCCAGTTTTTATCTCTTTTATAATTCCTACTTCTGATAAAATTTTAAATATTACTTGCTTTAACTTAGCAATAGTTTGATCGCTCCATCCTGATACCAAATCACTTTGTTCTGATTTTTCTATAAAAAACATATTAATATCTTTTTTTTCTATAAAATCATACTTATATTCTATTTTTTCTCGTACAACTTCATTCATAAACTCGAAAAACAACCTATCATTCTTCATTATTGCATATAAATTTATTATAGAACCACTTTCTAATGGATCTTCAATTAGCATATTTATTAATGTATCATCTAATATATTTATCCTTTGTATTAATGGAGTTAGTCTTCTACTAATACTTGATGTAAATTTATATTGAAATAAATTTTCTTCTAATACCTTTTTTCTTATATCTTTATCTGATAAACCATCTTTTTTCAATTTAGCTATAATTTTAAATTCAAATAATAAAAAGGATTCTCCTGTTAATTTTGCACTATATTCTTTAGTATGTTTCATTTTATTAACTCCTTTTAATATATCTTAACATATTTTTATTATATACTATTTTCGCTCTAATTTATTAGAAATATCACTCTCTTAAAAAGTTTATTTGAATACTTTTAGCAATACGATTCCATCTTTAAAGCCACCACGTTCTTGTAGCTTTTCATTTCTTTTATTTAGTAAATCCTCTTCACTATAGCCTAGTTCATTTGCTAGTGCAAATAAGACTTCCATAACATCTGCTAATTCTTCTAGATTTTTATCTTCCATATATTCATTAACTTCTTCTAATAATTTTTTTTCTAGAAGCTCTTGTTTTTCTTTTCCATTTACTATTTCTATTTCACATGTACCTCCACTTTTCTCTATTATTTCTGGTATTCTGTCTCTTACTAATTTATTGTATACTTTCATTTAATTTTAGTCCTTTCTATTTAACTTAAACTTATTTATTATTTATATTAATTATGATTTTCTAAAAATCTATGTTTATAATAAGTTTTAACTCTTAAATCTATAGCATCCTTCATATGTTCCTTAAAAGCATTATCTTTAATTATTTCTTTTAAATCTTCTCTTAATGCTAAAAGGTATCCTTCTTTTTCTTTAAAGAAATCACTATGAGTTTTTAATAGGAATTTTATTGGATTTTTCTTTGCTAAATCTACATATTTATTTTTATCCCAAGTTTCAAAATCCTTTGTTCCTTTATCCTTAAGCATATCTACTTTATTCGAACCTCGATTATAAAAGTCATAAAAGCTTTTATAAATATCTTCTTCTGTAATTTCCATCTTCACATTTCCATTATTATAAAAGGCTAATAATACTGGCATCTTATATGTTTTGCTCATACTTGTATTTTCAATTAAGTTTATAAATTCTTTACCTACACTGTGATAGTCCAAATCATTGGTTTGGTTATCTAAGGTACCTAATGAATGAATATGAGTCGTATTTCCTTTACTACTAAATACTTCTTTTTCTTCTTCTTTTAATTCATTATTTTCAGCTAAGAACTTTATATAATCCTTAAATGGATTAATCTTTGCTTTTGATTTTATATTTTCATATATTTCTTCATCCATATAAGTTAAAAACTCTACTCTTGAAGGTCTATGCCCTAAATCTTCTTTTATTATAAAGTATTGTTCTTTAATTATATCTTTTATTTTCATTTCTTTTTCTGCTAGGGATTTAAATATATCTACTAATCTAAAGTCAAAGTCTATTATGCAATCTTCAGGAAATTCTATATCTCTTAAATCTCCTCTTTTTGCTTCTACTCTATTATAGTTTTTGCCACTTAATAAAAATGGGATTAAATCTGCTTTTTTGTAATTTCCTATAAAGTCTAGAACATTTAAATATTCTTTATCTTTTGATTTTCTAAGTCCACGTCCTAATTGTTGTAGGAATACTGTTGGACTTTCAGTTGGTCTTAAGAACATAACCATATCAATTCCTGGTATATCTAACCCCTCATTGAACATATCTACTGAAAAGATAACTTGTATTTCTTCTTTATTTAAGGCATTTAATGCTTCTTCTCTATTCATAGAGTATTTTCCACTATCACCACTATAAACTGCCGTTGATTTTACTCCATTATTTACAAAGTATTCAGCCATAAATTCAGCATGCTTCTTAGAGCTACAAAAGCCCATAGCTCTTGTTGATTTATATTTTTTATAATGCTTTAGTATAAGATTTCCTCTAGAATTTAGCATTAATGCTTCTTCTAGTTTTTTATCATCATATTTTCCATTTTTAAAATCTATATCTTCATATTCAACTGTATCATCATATATTCCATAATATCTAAAATGACATAACCATCCTTTATTGATGGCATCCTTTAATCTTACTTCATAAACTAAGTTATAATCACATAATGAAAATACATCTTGAGCATCTAATCTTTCTGGAGTTGCAGTAAGTCCTAGTAAAAACTTAGGCTTAAAGTACTCAATTATATTTTGATAATTATTTGAAACTGCATGATGAAATTCATCTACAATAATGTAATCAAAGTAATCTTTAGAAAAATACTCTTCATTTAAATACTCTTCCTTACCTAAGGTTTGAACTAATGCAAAGATTAGATTTTGGCTATTGTCTTTATTAACACCATAAAAGAAGCCAATACTTTCATTTGGTCTAACATTTTTAAAGCTTTGAGCTGCTTGTTTTATTATTTCTTCTCTATGAGCTATAAACAAAACTCTGTTATACTTTTTAGAATCAAAAGCTGCTAAGTAAGTTTTTCCTATGCCAGTTGCTGCAACTACTAATGCCTTATCAAGTCCTTCTTCTCTGCTTTGCTCTAAATTATGTAAAGCTTCTATTTGTGCTCCTCTAGGTTCAAATAAATTAACTACCTTATTTTCCTCTTCTACCTTTTCTATATCTCTATATACATTAGGCTTTTTCCATGACTTTGAATAATCTTCTAAAACTTCATCATTTATAATTATAGATTGGTTATTAAATAAATCTTCAAAGGTATTATAAAAATGTTCATAGTCTTCTTTATTATTACTTTTTAAAAATCTATAATTCCATTCAATAGAGTCTGTTAGTGCACCACGAGAAATATTTGATGATCCAACATATATTTCACTATCACTTTTACTATGAAACATATATGCCTTAGGATGAAAGGATTTATTTTTCACACTATAAAACCTTAAATCAACCTTATCCTTAAGCTCTGACTTTATAAGTCTTAATGCCCAAGGTTGTGTTATTCCAAGATAATTCCCTGTAAGAATTCTTACTCTTACTCCTCTATCTATTGCTTCCTTTAAATCATTAAGTATAAGCTTTACTCCTGATTCCATAAGAAAAGATACAATAATATCTATTGAATGTGCTTCTTTAAAGCTTAATTTTAAGTGATTATATAAATGGTCTTTATCTCCTGTTATAGAATTTGTATCATTATAAAGTATTTCTTTTTCATTTATGTTTAAACTAGTGTCTATATCTTTATAAAGCTTATTCAAATTATCACCCCAAATATTTATTACCCATTATAAGGTACAAGTTCCTTTTTAAACTTTCTAATTCCACCTCTTGGATTTTCTATATCACCTTTATATCTAGGAATAAGGTGTACATGTAAATGCATAATAGTTTGCCCAGCATCTTCACCAATATTAATTCCTACATTATAACCAGTTGGATTATATTTTTCACCTAATATAAGTTTTACTTTATGTATTAAATCATAAATAGCTAATACTTCTTCTTCTGTAGCTTCAAAAAAACTACTAAAATGTCTTTTAGGTATTATTAATGTATGACCTTCATTTACTGGAAAGTTATCATAAATTGCAAATGCTAAATTATTTTCTGCTACTCTTTCTTTTTCATTATAATTACAAAATATACAAGGTTTCTTCATATCAATCTACATCCTTTGCTTTTTATATTAATATATTAGCATATCTTTCATAAATATAATAAAAAAATCTTTATCTCTCAACATTGTGATTTTGTTACAGTTTAATTTGTAGAATTATAATAAAATATCCAAGGTGACAAAATCTATATTATTAGGAGGATTACAATGACAAAACAAATAATTAGAAGGAAGGCTTATGTGGATACAAAATACTGTGTTGCTTGTGGAGTATGTGAAAAAACTTCTGATATAATTTCTTATAAGGCAGGATCTAATAAGAATAAGACAGTAGTTAGTTTTGTTTTTACACAAAACTGTCTACTGTCTTATATTTTAATATAACTATTCTGCTATCCAGTCAACTTTTATTGGAACAACAGTTCTAACACCTGTTTCTTTGTGTTCTAATTCAAATACGAAAGTTCCATTCTTTTGGAATTTATAAATATTACTATTGTTATTATTTACAACTTTAACATCATTAGATAATCTTAAAGCAACTGTAACAGGAGCTGACACTAATAAGTTAGAATGTTTTTCACTACTTAATATAACTGTATCAGTTCTTTTTGATATCCAGTTAACTCCAACTGCAACATTAGTTACATTTCCAGCATTATCTGTAACTTTAATTACCTTTGATAAATCATCTGTTAATTCTATAATATTTTTACCACCTTCTATTGTAGAACCAGCTTCAGCATTTATTACAGCTAAAACTTTAGTTCCATCCTCTGAGGCTTTATAAGAAACTGTAGCTTCAGGAGCAATCTTATCTATACAATTTACTTTAGCTGATATACTTCCTTTAGTTCCATCTGGTCTAGTGAATGTAAATGTGTGATCACCATTAGTAGTAAATACTTTTGAAGCTTCTCCATCTACAGTAGTACCTTCAGTTACATTAAGTGTTGCTGTAACATCTTTATTAGTAACATTAGTTGTTGAGTAAGATACAGTTGGTTCTTTATAAGTTTCCATAATTTTTCCTATTGCATACTCTTTGCTTAGGTCTTCGAATAATCTATACTCATTTCCACTTACGTATAAATTAGCTTCACCTGAAGTCTTACCGTAAGTTGTTAATGCTGTAATCTTAACGAATTTACCATTTACAGGTTTATTGAATTTAATTTTTTTAGCAACTTCATTATTATCTAATTGACCTGATACAGCTGCTTCAGTCCATTTACTTCCATCAGCACTAACTTCAACTTTTAATTTAGCAATTCTACCATTAACACCTGATGGTAAATATTCAATAGCAGATATGTCTTTAGCTTCTTTTAATTCTATTGTATAAGACTTATCTTCTGTCTTAGTATTCCACTTAGTATGCCATTGAGTATTTGGATTTCCATCAACCATGTGCTTTCCTGAACTTCCAGAGTTTTGTTCATTAGCATATTTAACACCTACAATATTATCTATTGAAATATAAGTTAATGCAGGATCTTTTTCCTCTACATCGAATGTATAACTTGCAGATTCACTTTGTAAGTTAACACCATTAGCTTTGTATCTAACTAAAATTGGAGTACCTTCTTTTAATCTAGTATCACTAGCATATGCACGCCAATTTTTACCATTATCTAAACTAAATTCTAGATTATTTATTGAACCTATAAATCTATTTTCATATTGATTAGCTATAACTGTACTAGTTGTTGGTGCTTTAGTTTCTTTAATATCTATTGTATAGATATCAGCTGCTCCAAGTAATTGAACTTTAATATCCTTCTCTGCAGTTATTTTTGAAAGCACATCAGCAGGTATAGTAATTACGTGGTCAGTTGAAGTGTACCATTGTTTTCCACCATCAACGCTATATTTAACGCTAATTCCAGAACCATCATACTTTTCATTTAAAACAATCTTATTAGCATTTTCACCATCAAATGAGAAACTTGCTAATTCAACTGTATGAGCACCTAAGATACCTTTAGCTATATTTCTACAGTCATTCCATTGTAATG
The DNA here is from genome assembly GCF_050315195.1 of Clostridium sp. SGI.024. NCBI lineage: Bacteria > Bacillati > Bacillota > Clostridia > Eubacteriales > Clostridiaceae > Clostridium > Clostridium sp. SGI.024. The sequence goes on from NZ_JBNPON010000012.1 coordinate 42,796, forward strand.
TGTTTTCTGCTGTTGCAGTTGTAGCGGCTTTTAATGTAGCAGTTTTTAACATATCAAATTGTGCAACATCAACACTTTCAGTAACTCCAGGTTGTATTAATTTCATAATGTCAACATATGGTACTGGATGATATGCTAAAGCTTCTGAAACTTCTCTAGCAAATTTTAAGTATTCTGCACTTGATTTCTTAAGGGTTTTATAAGAATTTACTTTACCATATAACAAATCAACATGATAAGGCATTATTTTTAAACCAGCATTATAAACATCTAACTTATCTTTAGCATTTGAATAACTGTTAGCTAACAAGTTATAATACATAGCATCTAAATATTTATCATAATTATTTAATGCTTGTTGTGCTAGCAATATGTAACTAACTCCATAGTAAGAGTCCCAAGATTGAGAACCCCAGTTTAATATAGCTCTTTCACCTTTTTCAGATTTTGTCCAACCTGAAACGTCGTTATCAATTCCCCACTTACCATTTCCATTAGCATCTTCAGAATAAACTAAGAAAGCTGCATGTCCAGGTTGTCCAATAACAGCTGCAGGTTCTCCAAATACTTGTCTTAAGTTAGAACCAATTTTTGAAATACCACCACAAACTGCTCCTTCAGATAATACCATCCAAAGTTTATGATCTCCTTTAGTACCATACTTTAGGTCATAATTTTTGAAGTGATACTTAGTAGCCCAAGTTTCATAATCAGCTTGATTATAATAAGTATCTTTATTATAGTTATAATCAAAAGTATATTTCATATGTGGGTGTGGACTATATTCAAAATTTTTACCTTTTGCTTGCCCAATTACTCTTGCATAGTTATTTAACCATTCAATTTCTTCATTATCAATTTGAGAATTGAATACCCATCTTAATAGCTCCATAGGTAATTCTTCAAAGTTTATAGCTCCACTAAATAATTTATTATCATATAACTTTTTGTAGATCTCATATCTTTCAACTGGATTTGCGTAATCTCCTCCACCAGTCCAAAGTCTTAAATTTTGACCAAATACAATTGATGTAGCTAACATCATTTTTAGATAAGTTTTATTTGATACATCAGCTTTATGTGCTGCATATAAATCGCTTAGAACTTGTAATGATTGAGCAGTAGAACCTTCTGGTTTACCTGCACTAATATAAAGTTCTAATAATTCTTGGTTATTAGTTAACCAATCTATCATTGTTTTATTTGCATCTGATTTCTTATAGAAAGACTGTAATGTATGATAACCTATTCTATTTACGAATTCTCTCTTTAAAATATCCATCTTGTAATTAGCAATATTGTCTTGATATCTTCTAGAAGAGATTTCTTTATCATATTGATCAATATTTTTTATTTTATCAGAATATTCTGAGCCTACAATATTGTAGTTAGTTTTAAGTAATCTAATGTCTCCATAAACAGCATGGTCATTTCCATTACCACCAGCATCATTAGCGTCTAACTTAATATATTTAGCGCCTGAGATATCTAAATCTATCTTTTCTGAATTATCATTGGATGATAGAACATTTGTTTGCTTTAATTGTGTCCAATCATTTCCATTTTCTGATTTAGAGATAGTAAACTTAACACTACCTTTACCATTCATAGATTTATCTACACCCATGTAGCCATGAAGCTTAGTGTATTTATCTGTTAATTTTGAAACATCATAAATTACAGATGATGTAGCATGAGCCCCAATACCTTTGTCAAATTGAATTGTTTCCCCATCAACTATAAGAGTTATCTTACTATCTCCAGGATTTAGATTCTTTTTAATAGAATTATGCCTTGTAAAAGATCTAGAGTCCCATGTCAGGTCAGATAACCATACATAGTTTTCATTTTTTTCTTCTGTTTCTACTGTAGCTGTAGTGGTTTCAGCATATGCAGTTATTGTATTACCAAATCCTGTTGATAATACCGAAACAACCATAGACGTAACTAATAATAATGATAATTTCTTTTTAAGCATAAATTTCCCCCCATTTATTATAAATAATTTTTAGTGTTAATATAGCACTATAGGAGATACATCTATAAATATCTTCTTACTACCATATTTAATATTAATACACTTATAATATGATAATAAATATTATTGATATATTCTTTTTTATGTTAAGCAATAAAAACCTAAAGATATATATCTTCTTAATAAGATAAATTTATGCTTTATATTTTTTATAATTAATATTTAAATACTATTTAAATATTAATTAAACATTTATTATATGCATATATTTTAAACTTTTCTTCTGTATTTGTCTACTATTTCTAATAACTAAAATAAATATTTTCTAATATCTACTTTTTCTTTTTTCGCTGTGTTAGACAATTTTGTTGTTAGTTAAATAGACTTTTCTGAATATGGTATACTAATATTAAACGAATGTTCGACTGGGAAAATAAGCATTAGAATCGGTCATAACTATCACTCCTATTATAATGGTCACATAGGATATGAAGTTAAAGAAAACTATCGCGGGAATAAATATTCATTTTACTATTGATATGATTTAATAACTTTTCCAGAATACTAAAAAAAGTCCTCCATAAGAGTGACTTTTTTTAGTATTCTAATATAACAACAAATTTACCTAATAGAGCTTTTTTTATCTTTATCTTCAGTTACAGATATACCATATTATTCTATATTACCTTTATAAAGCTGCTTTTCTGTAATATTTATTTTAAAGTTCTTTTCATGGATTTTTATTATCTTTTCTTCTCTATCAGATACTATTGAAAAAACCTCACCAATTTCTCCTGCTCTTCCAACTCTTCCTGATCTGTGTAAGTAGTCATTAGAATCTTTAGGAATATCTAGGTTAATAACATGAGTTACTCCCTTTATATCTAAACCTCTTGCTGCTACATCTGAGGCAATTAATACTTGAATCTTACCTTTTCTAAAGTCTTCTAAGGCCTTTTTTCTTTCTTCCATTTTATTATTTCCACCAATGGCAGCTACCTTTATATTGCTAGCTGTTAAATTCTCTATAGTTGTATTTGTAGTATAAATGTCATTGTTAAATACTAAAATTCTTTCTGCCTTTGTTGCATTTATAAGCTTTCTTAAGGTTTCAATTTTTCGTCTACTATCAGTTTTTATGTAATTATGATTTATATTTTCATTAACTTTATTGTTTTTAACGCTTATAACCTTTATATTTTCTTTTAAAGTCTTAGCTATATCTAAAGTTTTGTTATTTAATGTTGCTGAAAACATCATTACCTGAGTTTGCTTTTGAGTAGCTTTAATTATGTTCTTTACTACTGAAAGGTTATTTTTATCTAATAGCTTATCTACTTCATCAATTATAATAGTTTTTATAGTATGAGCTGATACTTTCTTTTTACCTATTAGTTCTAATATCCTTCCAGCAGATCCAACTATAATATGTGGCTTTGCTTTTAAGCTTTCAATTTGCCTTTTAATATTAGCACTACCAATTAAAGCTGTGGAAGTAATATCTAAAGAAGCTACTTGTTTTAATTCATTTATTGTATTATTTATTTGAATTGCTAGTTCATGAGTTGGAGCTAGAATTATGCATTGCATTTCTTTTTTACTTATATCTATTTTTTCTAAAGTCGGTAGAAGGTAAGCTAAAGTTTTACCAGTACCTGTTTCAGACTGTCCAATTAAATTTTCCCCATCAAGGGCTACAGGAATAACTTCTTTTTGTATTTCAGTAGGTTCTTCTATTCCTATAATGTTTAATCCTTTTATAAGGTTTTCATTTATTTTAAGATTTTTAAAATTCATTTATATATCGACCTCTTTCATTTCACTAATGCTTATTAAACTTTATCAGTAGTTTAAGGTAATGTCAAAATATATAATAATATTTTTATAATATAATTAGGAGCAAAATAATTGAAAAACTTACTAAAGAAATGGAATGAACTAAGTATAGTTAAAAGAATACTTATAGGACTAGTTATTGGTATTATATTATCTTGGGTTATAGTTCTCGGAATTGCTTTAAAAATGCTACAACCCAGCATAAAAAAAATTCACAATATACAGATAATTTATTAGTTTATTTCTTCTTATATTTTACCTTCTTTATCTACTGTTTCTTTTTTTATCTAAATTTAATATTGGTAAATTATATTTTTCTTTTATAGCATTTTCTACTTCAATAGCTATATCTTTATTTTCTTTTAGATAAATCTTTGAGTTTTCTCTACCTTGTCCAATTCTTATATCTTTATAAGAAAACCATGATCCACTTTTATCTATTATCCCTTCATTTACGGCTATATCTATTAGATTTCCTTCCTTTGATATGCCTTCATTATACATAATATCAAACTCTGCTATCTTAAATGGTGGAGCAACTTTATTTTTTGCTACTTTTATTCTAGCTCTACTACCTAATATATTGTCTCCAACTTTTATGGTATCTATTTTTCTAATATCTAATCTTACTGATGAATAAAACTTAAGAGCTCGTCCACCTGTTGTCGTTTCTGGATTACCAAACATAACTCCAATTTTTTCTCTTAACTGATTAATAAATATTACTACACATTTTGATTTATTAATTGCCGCTGTAAGTTTTCTTAAAGCTTGAGACATTAATCTCGCCTGTAATCCCATATGAGAAGCTCCCATTTCCCCTTCTATTTCTGCTCTTGGGACTAAAGCTGCTACAGAGTCAACAACTAGTACATCTATAGCATTTGATCTAACAAGAGCCTCTGTTATTTCTAGTGCTTGTTCACCATTATCTGGTTGGCTCACTATTAAGTCATCAATATTTACGCCTAAGTTTTTAGCATAAGAAGGATCTAATGCATGTTCAGCATCTATAAAAGCTGCAGATCCCCCCATTTTTTGAGCTTCTGCAATTATATGCAATGCAATTGTAGTTTTACCTGAAGATTCAGGTCCATATATTTCTATTATTCTTCCTCTTGGAACTCCACCAATACCTAACGCTATATCTAATGATAAACAGCCTGTTGATATTGTTTCAATATCCATTATGGAATTGTTATCAAGTTTCATAATAGATCCTTTTCCAAATTGTCTTTCTATTTGCTTCATAGCTGTTTCAATTGCTAAAAGCTTATCTTTATCAATATTCAAAAATTATCACCTCTACTTCTTAAATTTTTGTATTACTTATATATTCATTTATTTGATCTTTTATTTCTTCTAAAGTAGTATTCAATATAAATGCTAATTCAGTAAATAAAATACTTTGTATACCTAGCAATATTTTTTTATCTTTCTCATGAAATTTTTTTCCATTGCTTTCTAATTCAATCTTTTTTTTCATTAATGTATTAGCTATTTTAGCAATTTCCGTTCTATTTCCTTCTTTTATAATTTCATTATATTTTGTACATCTCTCATTATCTATATCTATCCACTCATAGCCTTCAAATTTAAATGATTCAATAATATTTTCTGTCTCTTCTATAGTTAAAAGTTCTTGCATAGTTACCTTATCATTATCCACTGGAATACTTATTTTTAATTTTCCATCTTCCATAGGATGTAGTGAATAATAACTTTTTTTAACATTAGAAATTGTTTTTTCACAAATATCATCAATTTTGCAAATTCCATGTGCTGAATAGAGAATTAAATCTCCTTTATTAAACATTTTATTTTCCTCCAACTTCTATATTTTGCAATCTAATAAATAATTCATATATTATCCGCATTTATATTCAAAAAAATACGTAATATATGAATTTAGAAACATTTACTAGTATATATTTTTTTAAAAATTTACATTTCCTAAGATTACCTTATATTCTTATTGTAACATAAAAAAATTAAGGGATGTAAGCAAAACTTTTAATTTAAATATTACTTACCCCTTACCCTAATATTTATATATAAAGTATATTAAATAATAAATTTCTTCTTGATAATAGTATACCCAATTTAAATAATATATACTATTAATTAATAAATGAAAATATTACCTTATTTTAAACTTTCTCTCCTTTTAGCAATTTATAATATTTAGGTAGCTCATTTTCATTACATTTATCACATTTCTTAGCATAGCAATAATTTCTAGCGTATTTTAATTTGCCATGCATCTTATTCCATATATCTTTAATATCTTCGTTTAACACATTTCCAAAGGATTCTTGAACAAAGTCACAAGGTGTAAAATTTCCTTCATTATCTATATAAGAATGTTGTACACCTGCTCCACAACCAAACTGATCTTTTGATTCAACATATGGAAATACTGAGGTCTTTGGGTATTCTTTATCTCTATTAAATTTTACATGAAGTTTTATAAGTTCTTCTTTATCTTTTTTAGTGAATATTTCATCATTTTTCACTAAAAGTGAACCACATGGTATTGGCTCTAATATTCTAACTTCATCTATTTCTAAAGTCTTTAAAAATTTACATAGCTCATATATTTCTCCACTTTTTAGCATCTCTTTTGTACATACAACTTGAGCCATAGTATAAAGTCCAGCTTCTTTACAATTTTTTATTGCTGAAATTGAATTTTCATAAGCTCCATTATATCCTCTCTTTTTGTCATGGGTTTCTTTATATAAACTATCTATACTTATTCCTATCCCAAAAAGTCCAGCATTTTTTAATTCTTTTGCTTTATTAAGACTTAATGAATATCCATTTGTAAATAAGTATGAAATGCTTCTATTATCAATACTTCTTATTATTTCTTCTAAATCATTTCTAAGTAAAGGCTCTCCCCCTGTAAATCCAATTATTCCAACACCTAAATCCTGAAGTGATTTTATTATTTTCTTTATTTCCTCTGTTGTCATTTCCTTTGATTTATCATCTTTACCTTTAATAAATCTTTTTGCACTACAATGCCAACAACTATACATACACCTATCTGTAATAGCTATGTATGTAGAAATTGGAGCAAGTCTTTTCCCAGTAGTATGATTATAAAAGAATTCAGAGTTTTCTCCAGGAACTGCATCAACAATACTTTTATAAGCCATAGTATTTAAAGGTGGTAAAAATGAATTAACTACAAAATTACCATTATTAACTACTAATCTATCGTTTTTTATAACATTCATACCACACTTTATAAGATTTATATGTTTATAATCTTTGTTTTTCTTAAATCTCTTATGTATATAAAAGAAATTATTTCTTACATTTTTATTTAATATTGCTTTTATAATTGTCATAGTATTACTTAGCATTTTCAAATACCCCCCAAACATATCTATGAGTAATAGTTTTTATATTTTTAGAGTTAAATAAATATATCATTTTATCTTTAATTTTATTATTTTTAATATTTACCATAGCATCAAACCCTGCTAGAGCACCAGTAGAGCTCACAAAAGTTACAGCATCTTCTGAAGTATTAAATTTAAATATATGTTTTCCTGACTTAGTATTTATTTTATTAAATCTATTATTTATAAACCATCTTTCAAAACTGTTTTTACTAATTGGATTAGGTAATTCCTTCATAATCTTATCTACTTTTAAGTAATTTTCTAAAACAAGACTTGGATAAATTTTTCTTACTTCTGGTAAGGTGTTTTTTAAATTTACTATTACTGCAAAATATCCATGCTTTTTTAACACTCTTGATACCTCTTTTATAATCTTTCTAGGATCTTGATATTTAATTGCCCAAGCACATATAACTATATCAAAAGTATTATCGTCACATTCTTTTAAGAAAGAAAGCATATCTTTTTCAATAAAGCTAGCTTTAAAGTTACAATTCTTTTTTGATTCATTTAACATTCCTTTAGATATATCTACTAATGTAAAATTAGCTTTATTCAAAGTGCTATGTAAAAATCTACTATTAAAGCCTGTCCCACAAGCTAAATCTAGTATATTTAATTTTCTCTCTAAATCATCATTAGTATATTTTATAATTATTTCTTCTAGCATTTCTTCGTTGTATTTATACATTTCTTTTAAAAATATCTCTTCATAATTTTTACTTACACTATTATAAGAATTAGCTATATCCTCTAAATCAGTAAATTTTTTATTTAAAAATAACTTGCATAGCCTTGCAATAGCATTTATTTTTTTCATTGCAATCCCCTTTTAATTTCTTATTTTATACCTATATAGATATATTCATATTTAGATATTTCAATTATCTCCCCAGTTTTAAAATACCTATAAGTTAACTCTTTCATTTCATTTATATTAAGCATACTTATTTTCTCAAAGCACAGAGTTTCAAAAAGAAATATAACCTTTCCAATTAAACTCTTTTTATTAAATTCATAAATAAGAATTTTTCCTTCTTTCTTTAATATTCTTCTACATTCTTTTAGTGTTTCTTCTTTTTTATTTATATGATGAAAGGAATCTCTCATTATAATTATATCTATAGAAGAATCTTTTAAATCAATATTATCAGAATATCCATTGATGACCTTTACTTCCTTAGATTTTTCTTTTGCTATCTTTGTCATGTTTATTTCAGAATCTAAAATAGTTACATTTGCACCTAGGGATATTAGTTCCTTTGCCAAAGTCCCTGTTCCTCCACCAATATCTAAAATATCTAATCTATTAATATCTTTTATTCTTTGTATTATTACTTCATTTTTATCTAAGTTAAATTTTTTCATAAACTTATCATATTGTTTACTATAGAATTTAAACAAATAGCTCATATAAATCTCCTTTAAGATTTTTATTTATATCTCTATTTTATCAAAAATCTATTACAAATTTGGTATTTATTTCTTATTTTTTTCTAAAACATAAAATATCTATTGGTATATTATGTGAATTTGGAATTATTACATTCAATATATGAAAAGATAGATATTATATTCTGACCACTTGGAATCTTCAAGGTGGCAAAGAATATAATATCTATCTTCTTTTTTTACTTATATAAATTATCTTCAATTATTTTATTAGCAAGTATTCCTATATTAACTTCTCTTGTATCCATATAAACATCTATAATCCTATCTACAAGAGTAACTTCAACATATTCTACTTGCTTTTCATCTTCGTCTTTATAGGTTATTATATCGTAAGTTATTATATCTTCTTTAAGTTGTTTTTTAGAAATCATCTGATGTTCCTCCATAAGCTTTATTCATTATATTTTATCAAATACAATTAACTATGTCTATTTTTAACTTTATTAACTAATTCTTCATAGATGTTAGATGGTAATATTGCTGCTTTTCCTTTTCCATAGAAGGCAACATCATCTATAGCAAGCCATCTGCTTTTTTGCCCATAAGTAAAATCTAGAATACAATTGGCACCTAAAGCTTTTGCTTTAATTGACATATCTTGCTTTACATCATTTAAGTTTTTTAATTGTGCTCCTATTTTAAAGCTTAAATCTGAATTTATATTTCCAACAATATTTGCATCTTCATTGTTTCCTTCAATAAAAACTATATCATTGTATAAAGTTGTATAAGCCATTAATCTTCTTCCCTTTCCATAATTGCAATAAATTCTTGTCTATTTCCTCCAAAGGATGGAATATCAGCAGTAGCTGCAGCTTTTAATTCCCAGCCTTGATCAGCATATGAATTTAATGCATCCTCTAATTTTTGTGGATCAAATTTTCCTGAAAACCATTTATCCTTTTGACTGAGAACTTTATATTTTTTCATTTTAACCCCTCCAACTAATTGAAACTAATTACATTATATACCATTTATTGCATTTATTCAATTTAATACTATATAATTGCAACTGGAGTTTACGAGGTCACAAATAATTTTCATAATTCCGAATGGAGTGAGGAATTATTACCTTCCGTATAGAGGGAAATAAATAGTATATGAGGGCGACTTGGAGTTTACGACGGAGCAACGAATATACTATTTATTTCCCATTTTTTACTCTTTTACATAATCTCTTAGTTTAAAACTACCTGCTGTAAATAAAGCCAATGACATTAATACTATTACTATAATAGGAGCAATTATTTCACCATTATTTATTATTCTACCAATCCAGGAGAATGGTGATAATATACTTAGATACTTTATTACATCTGGTACATTTTTAAATCCAGTTAAGTTACTACCTACTATTCCAATTCCAAAAGATATTAAACCACACATTATAATTGCTAAACTAGCCATAGATTGATTTTTTATCCATCTTGTGGCAGCCACTACTATTGAAGTGGTCATTAAACTACATAAAGCTATTGCAAGAAAGCCTTGTGCTAAATTATAGTTTTCTATTTTAAATAGTGTTATAGCTAATACTAATGTTAATATACTTATTAAGCTTTGTATAATGAAACTAGATAAATATAATGAACCTAAAATTGTTCTATCCGTATTTCCAGTAGATATCGTTCTTTTTAATACTTTTTGCTTCTTAAGTTTAAGTATATCCTCTGTTAATATAGAGCCCCCTATAATCATAAAATAGCATATCATAAGTACGACCATATAATAACCAGAATTCTCTTTTTCATTATTATCAAATATTACTGTTTCTACCAAATTAGTACTAAGACCTATATTAATTTTTTCTGCTAATATTTTATTTATACTATCAGTTATTATTTTTTCGGCTATAACTGATCCCATACCTGATTCTATGCTATAACTTTTTACCTTTGGAACACTTTTGCTATCTATTGTGCTTTCAAAATTTTCATCAAAAACATAAATAACTCCAATTTTATTGTCCCTTAAAGCATTATAGCTATCTTCTACATTTCCTTCTAAATTTTCTACATCATATTTTTCTGATAAACTTTCTATTATTTCTTTTGAATATTTACCTGAAGACTTATCTAATATTCCTATTTTACCTAAAGAATTTTCCTTGGAGCTTGGTCCTACTATACCAAATAAAACAATCATTGGTAAAAGGAAGGTCATTAAAAAAATTGATGGATTCTTTAATATTCTTCTGATATTTATAATAGTTAATCTCATTAAGCGCATTTTTCCCCTCCTTTGATAAAATTATTTTTATATTTGTAATTGCAAATAATATAAGAGAAAATACAATTATAAATATAAAGTCTTTAATATTATCATTGAAGTTTCCATTTAAATTATAAATATTAAATAGCTTTGAAATATAATGAGTTGGAGCTAAAACCTTTAGTGCGTTACCTTCACCAGTAAACATCTCCATTCCTATTATTGGGATTGAAAAAAGTAATGCTCCAACAACCTTACCATATTTTGCTCCAAATAATTCATTAACAAATTTACTCATAGAAACTATTAAAATAGATGATAGTAAAATCAATATAACAAGAGGAAATTCTCTTCCAGTAAAGCTTATTCCTAAGACTCTGAAGAATAACACATAGCCTGAAATTATAATGGATGAATAAATTAATAAAGCAAAGGAATCGTAGTAAAAATATTGGATTTTACTTAGTGGTGATGAAACTATTCTTTTATCTAGATTAATGCTAGTTTCAGCATAACTTCCTTGTATAAGTGAGAATATTAGCATACTAATAACAAAACCAATCATGGATGCTGATAGAATTTCATAACTAGTAGAAGTCTTACTAGTATTAATATTTATATTTTCAATAATGGTTTTTCCTGAAATATTCTGTAAAGCCTCATTAGAGCCTCCAGACAAACTTACGTAAAGACTTTGATGATATTTATCTAAGATTGTTTTTAAGGTGCTTACAGAATTATTTAATTTATCATTTAACTTATTTATTTTTATTTCATTCTTTTCTAATGATAAAACACTTTCTTCATAACCTTTTGGAATAACAATTTCTATATCCTTATCATTAGGATTTTCTTCTATTAACTCCTTCATTTCATCACTTTTTAGAAATGATACTAAATCTCTAGACATATTGCTTTTATCATTATCAATTATAGCTACCTTAATTGTACTAAGCTTTAATGGATTTTCCTTAACAGAATTTTGGAAAAACCCCATAAAAGCTGCTAAAATAACTGGAAATAATATAAAATATATAACTGTTATTACTACATTTGATAGCATACCCTTTAACACTGTCTTAGTATAATAAAATAATTTCAAATTAATCACCTCTAATCCCTTAAAGTTTTCCCTGTTAGGCTTAAGAATACATCTTCTAATTTTGATTCTTCATAGCTTATTTTCTTAATATTAACTTCATATTCTTCCATAATAGTTAGTACAGTATGAAGCTTAAAATTAGAATCTATGGTTAGAGTAATACTATCTTCTTTTTCTTTAAGGTTTAATACCCCTTCTAATTTTTCTATCTTTATAATTACTTCAGCTGATAAGCCTTTTGCTTCGATAATCACTTTATTGTTAGGAAAAACTGAAGCTTTTATTTCTTCTTCACTACCATAGGCTATTTCTTTTCCTAAATCAATTATAAAAACTCTCTTACAAAGCTCTTCAACTTCCTCCATATAGTGAGATGTATAAATCACTGTGGTTCCCCACTCTTTACAGATATTCTTAGTAAAATTAAATATATGATTTCTTGATTGAGGATCTACACCAACTGTTGGCTCATCCATTATCAAAACTTTAGGATGATGCATAATTGCTGCTGCTATATTTAATCTTCTCTTCATACCACCTGAGAACTTTTTGACTTTTTCCTTTTTCTTTTCAACAAGTCCAGTAACTTCAAGAGCTTCTCTTATTCTCATCTTAAGCTCCTTCCCCTTTAAGCCATATAAGGCTCCAAAAAACTCAAGATTATCATAAGCTGTAAGCTCTTCCATCAATGATATATCCTGTGGTACATATCCGATACATTCCTTTGCCTTTATTGGTTCTTTTAAAATATCATAGCCACAAATTTTAATACTTCCACTATCTGGCACTAAAAGGCTTGTCATTATATTAATTAGTGTTGATTTTCCTGCACCATTAGGACCTATAAATCCAAATATTTCACCTTTCTCAACCTCATAGCTTACATTATCTAAAACTAATTTATCATTAAATCTCTTTGTAACATTTTTAACTTCTATTATACTCATAAAAATCCCCCCTAGGTTTTCTTAATTCTATAATAATAAAAACCTAGGGGGATTGATATTACTTGAAGTCACTATATTAATGACTTAAGTCACTATTCCATTTTTAAATGCAAAAATTGCAATTTGAGTTCTATCTCTAAGATTAAGTTTTGATAATATATTTGTAATATTATTTTTTATAGTCCCTTCTGACAAATATATTTTATCTGAAATCTCTTTATTACTTAATCCTTCTGCAATATATTTAATAATTTGAAGTTCCTTTTCTGAGAAGTTATATTTTTCTAATTCCTTAAATTTATGTTCAGAATTATTTTTAGATAAAATCTTATTGGCAACATCGGGATGAACCACCATATTTCCCATATAAGCAGCTTTTATTCCTTCATATATAACATGATGAGAGCTATCCTTTAACATATATCCAAAAGCACCATAAGCTAAAGCATCTTCAATATATTCCTTATCATTAAAGGTAGTTAATATAATAACCTTAATTTTAGTAAATTGTTCTTTTATTAATCTTGTTCCCATAACGCCATCACATTCTTTCATTCTTATATCCATAAGAACAACATCAATATCCCTTGATTTACATATTTCTAAAGCTTTATATCCATTTTCTGCAGTATCAACCACTTCAATATCATCAAAAGTTGAAAGCATAAGCTTTAATCCTTCTCGTATTAATTTTTCATCATCTACAATTAATATTTTTATCTTTTCCACTTATATCTCCCTTTCTCTAGGAATAACAATCTTAACAAAGAATCCATTTCCTAATTTAGAAGTAATATCTACTGTCCCACCAATTTCTTCAGTTCTTTCTTTTATATTTTTAACTCCAAAACCACTTTCATTTATAGTGTCAGTTCCATTCCCATTATCTTTAAAAGAAATAACAAAGTCATTTTCTGTAAAGTTCATAATTACATTTATTTTAGTTGCCTTTCCATGTTTTAATGAATTAGATAAAACTTCTTGAGTTATTCTATATAAATGAGTACTTTGCTTTGTAGATAATGTCCAACTTCCCTTACATACTATAATTTTCACTTCAATTCCAGACATCTTCTCAAAATTTTTACATAGATCCTGTATTCGAATTATTCCTCTGTAATTATCATAATCATCAGACTTAAGTTCTTTTACAGCAGATTTAACATCTTGAAAGCTATCACTTATAAAATTTCTCAAGGAACTAATCATATTTTTTAAATTATTTCCTTCATTAGATGCTAATACTTCCATGGCTGATAATTGGATAATAGCTGTTGACAATGCATGTCCAACACTATCATGTATTTCTCTAGATATTCTATTTCTTTCTTTTAGTATTGTTAGTTCTTCTATGGAAGATAAATATTCTTCAAGTTTATTATTAGCTTCAAGTAAATTTTCCTCAGATACTTTAAGTTTATCATATAGCCTCTGAGCTTCTTTTTTTGTATTATAAAGTCTTGATATATAATTTAATAAAATAGAAAAAATAATTATAATTACTAAATTTACAAAGCCTTCTTCTATACTTTTATTAAATTTTGTATAGGCAGTTAATAGACATATTATAGGCAATAATATATATTTAACTCTTTTTGCATTAAGTGAAACTATATCTATAGTTGCTCCTACTAAGTAAAATAATATGTTTCCTCCAAAGTTTAAACATGCTATTGAAGATATTATTAACTCTAAAATTATTGAAAGTATATTTATACTATCACTTTTAAAATAAAAAATTCTAAGGTTGTTATTCATAATAAATAGCAAAACAAATAGTACACTACTAATTCCAGCGTTTTTTCCTCCGATAATAATTTCAAATATTAATATAATAAAAGATATATATCTTATTAATAATAGTTCCTTACTTTTACTCATAATACTCTCCAATTTCTATATTATAAGTTAATGATACAATAAATTTTCCATTTTTTGAATAATTATATTTTTATA